>JAACZQ010000092.1 GCA_009996675.1 Chitinophagaceae bacterium | reverse complement strand
AATCAGAAACCCCTGGTTACCCTTGCAGCCATTGTTGCGGTAGCAGTAGCCGGTTGGTATGGTTATACTGAATTCATTGCCAAACCCAAAGAAGAAAAAGCAGCTGAAGCCCTGTATAAAGCAGAAGAGTATTTCCGTGCCGATTCATCCAACCTGGTATTGAATGGTGACGGACAAAGCCGCGGTGCTTTGTATGTGATTAAAAACTTCGGTGGTACCAAAGCCGCCAACCTCGCCCATTACTATGCCGGTATCAGCTACCTGAAACTGGGTGATTTCAATAATGCAGTAAAATACCTGAAAGAATTTTCCACCAGTGCCCAGCAGATTCAGATGCTGGCTTATGGTGCTATCGGGGATGCTTATGCAGAACTGAATAAAAAAGAGGATGCCGTTAGCTACTACAAAAAAGCTGGTGCCACTTTTACCAAGGATGAAAACAATTCAGCCGAATTCCTGTTCCGTGCAGCCCTCCTGCTGGAAACCACCGGTAAAACAGCAGAAGCCCTGGCCACTTACAAGGAAATCAAAGAGAAGTTCCCTAAAACCGATAAAGGTTTTCAGGCCGACCGCTATATCTATCGTTTGAGTATTGAAAAAAATGATCTGGGAGTTAAATAATGGCTACCAAAGGAAATACCCAACTCAGCAAAGGCATTCCGGCAACCAGGGATGCCTTTGTTGTTATTGTGAAAACAGAATGGAACGCACACATCATCTCCAAACTGGAAGCCGGTGTGCGTAAGGTATTAAAAGCCCAGGGGGTTCAATACAAAACCCTTACCGTACCCGGTGCTTTTGAAATACCCTTTGCCGTAAAGAATCATTACGCGTACAGCAAAACCCCACCCGATGCCTATATTACCCTCGGCACCGTGATCCGTGGCGATACCCCGCATTTCGATTATGTTTGTAAAGCGGTAACAGATGGTGTACTGCAACTGAACCTTACCCTGGATGTTCCTGTTATCTTTGGTGTACTGACCCTGGAAAATGAGCAGCAGGCATTGGATCGTACGGGAGGTAAACACGGACATAAAGGTGAGGAAGCCGCTGTTACGGCGTTGAAAATGATTGCCCTCAACCGCAAACTCAAATAACCCGATGAAGGTACAATTATTCATCCCCTGCTTTGTTGACCAGCTCTTCCCGGATGTAGCATTTAACATGGTGAAAGTACTGGAGAAAGCAGGTTGTGAAGTACACTATAACCCCAACCAGACCTGTTGCGGTCAGCCTGCTTTTAATGCCGGTTTCTGGGGTGAATCCCGTGAGGTTTGCAATAAGTTCATGGATGATTTCACTGGCAATGATCCCATTGTAGCACCCAGTGCCAGCTGTATTGGCTTTGTGAAAAATTATTACAGCAAACTCTACGAAAACAGTGCGCAACAGCAACGTGCCCGCAAAATCAGCGAACAGGTATATGAACTTTCCGATTTTCTGGTGAATAAACTGGGTGTTACCAACCTGGGTGCCCGGTTTGAAGGGAAAGTCACCTATCACGACAGCTGCGCTGCCCTGCGCGAATGCAACATCAAACAGGAACCCCGCGTCCTTTTACAGCAGGTAGCGGGACTAGAACTGATTGAAATGGCCGATACAGAGACCTGTTGTGGTTTTGGCGGCAGCTTCGCTGTTAAGTTTGAACCCATCAGTATTGCCATGGGTGATCAGAAAATAACCCATGCCACAGCCACCGGAGCCGATTATATTGTGAGTACCGATATGAGCTGCCTTATGCATATCGATGGCTGCCTGAAACACAAACACAGCGGATTGAAAGTGCTGCATCTGGCGGATGTGCTGGCAAGTGAAGGGCGTGAGGCGTAAGTAGTCAGTAGTGAGTATTTTTGGGCTATGAGTTGTCAGCTACAGGCTACTAGCTGCCAGTAACAAGAAGTAGATGGATATCGGTAACTTCAAACATCCACCTTCGCTGAAGCTATGGTGGACAAGTCAAAAATTCAAACATCTGAGATCTGACATCAAATCCAAAAATCAAAGATCAAAAAATCAAAAATTCCCTATGCCTTCCTACTGGTTAATCAAATCCGAGCCCTTTAAGTATAGTTGGGAACAGTTTGAAAAAGACGGACAAACATTTTGGGATGGGGTGCGCAATTATGCAGCACGTAATCATCTGCGGGCCATGAAGAAAGGTGATCTGGCTTTCTGGTACCACAGCAATGAGGGTATGGAGATTGTGGGTATTGCCAAAGTCATTAAGGAAGCTTATCCCGATCCAACAGCAGAAGATGACACCTGGTCGGCTGTGGATTTCAAGCCCTTCAAAAAATTAAAGAAGCCGGTATCACTAGCGGCCATCAAAGCCAATAAAGCGCTGGCCAATATGGCCCTGGTACGTTTGGGCCGCTTATCTGTACAACCTGTTACACCCGATGAGTGGGAAATTGTGATGGAGATGTCGGGCAGTTGAACAGCTTAGGCTTTTCATTAACAATTATCCTTGGTTACCTTTTATGGGTTGCTGGTATTGATAGGAACAGCTGTATGTAAATACATAACCGCTGCATCTAACTAAAAACAGCAACCATGAAAATCCTACGCACCGGCATAGCCCTCCTGGTTATGCTTACCACTTTCGCCTGCAACAATCATTCCGCTGAAAACGAAACAACCATTGCTGATATCCAGCTAAACGAACCTGCCGTTGATACGGTGGTCAGGGCAACCTATAGTTACGAAGAAGAAGTCGCAGATGGCGATCAGAATAAGCGAAAAGAAGGGCCGGGACAATCTGTTACTGAAATACCCCGTGTTGGCAATAATAACAATCCCAATAGTACGCCGGACTGGAGCAAGAAACGCATCATGACAGCCGATCTGCGTATTGAAGTATCGCAGTACAAAAAATACGATCGCAGTCTACGGCAATTGCTGCAGCGTTATGGTGCTTATATTGCTACCGAAGAACAGGAATCCGCTGATGCATCCATTCAGAACAATATGACCATCCGTGTGCCGGTGGAGCAGTTTGATGTATTGCTGCAATCACTTACAGAAGACAGTGTAACCATTAAAAACATGCAGGTACGCAGTGCTGATGTAACGGCGGAAATGTATGATGTGCATGCGAGGCTGGCATCCAAGAAAAAGATCAGAGACCGGTATGAACAGCTGCTGCAACAGGCACATAAGATGGATGATATACTGCAGATTGAATCGCAGATTGGCAGTATACAGGAAGAGCTGGATGCTGCTGCCGGCCGGTTGACCTACCTGAAGCACCAGACCAGTTACAGTACCATCAACCTCAGCTATTCAGCACCCCAGAGCGGCGTAACGGATACCCCCAATGGTTTTGGTGCCCAGGCCATAGCCGGATTAAAAGACGGAGCCCATGTATTTGTGGAAATTCTCTTGCTGTTGATTCGCCTCTGGCCGCTAATTTTAGTAGGTACAATCCTGGTCGTGATATGGAAGCGAAAAAAACTGATCATCGTCAAAAGATAAAACCCAGGCTGGTGGTACTCACCGGCGCCGGCATCAGCGCAGAGAGCGGACTACGCACTTTTCGCGACAGCGATGGATTATGGGAAGGTTATGATGTGTATGAAGTAGCTTCTCCCCGTGGTTGGCAGCGCGATCCTGCGCTGGTGCTGGAGTTTTATAACATGCGCCGCAAAGATGTAGCCCAGGCTAAGCCCAATGCCGCACATACCGGTCTTGCTGCACTGGAAAAAGATTTTGATGTACAGATCATCACCCAGAATATTGATGACCTGCATGAACGGGCCGGCAGTACACAGGTTCTGCATCTCCATGGTGAAATCTTTAGCATGCGTAGTGTGTACGACACTGAAACAACTTATGAGATCAGGGGTGATATCAATCTTGGTGATCTGGCACCTGATGGCGGACAGTTACGTCCGCATATTGTCTGGTTTGAAGAACCCGTACCCATGATTGAAATGGCTGCCAACATCACCGCAACAGCTGATATTTTTGTCGTGATCGGTACATCCCTGGCTGTCTATCCTGCTGCGGGCTTATTGCATTATGCACCACCAGCCATTCCCAAATTCATTATCGATAAACAGATCCCGCATACAGGCAATATCAGCAATATCACGCCCATCGAAGCCCCGGCATCCGTAGGTGTACAATCCTTACAGGAAAAGCTGAAAGCGCTGATCTGATCAGCGGAAGAAGATATAACCAATGATGATGGCCATCACAACCCCCAGCAGGTCGGCCAGTATACCAGCCCAGATGGCGTAGCGCACTTTTTTGATACCCACACTGCCAAAATACAGTGCAATAATATAGAAGGTGGTATCCGCAGAGCCCTGGAAAGTGGAAGCCAGCTTACCCACAAAAGAATCCGGCCCATTCACTTTCATCACATCCAGCATGAGTCCGCGTGCACCACTGCCACTGAAAGGTTTCATGATGGCCACGGGTAAAGCAGGTGTAAAATCGGTATTGATACCCGTTTGCATGAGTAACCAGGCCAGTCCGTCTACCAGGTATCCCAATGCCCCGCTGTCGCGAAACACACGAATGGCAACCAGCATACCTACGAGGTAGGGTATGATTTTCAGGATCACATCGAAGCCGTTTTTGGCACCTTCAATAAATCCGTCGAATACATTTACTTTCTTCCATACACCCCCCAGGATAATCAGTACCACAATGAGTAAGAGGATCATATTTCCGGTCACCCGGCTGAATATTTCTTTTTGTTCAGCACCCATTCCCTGCACCCAGTATAACATCAGTGCCACCATGGCCATTAATGCGAGTATCCAGCCAAACAAAACCATATCCCACTTCAGCTTCTGCTTAAAGCCTACAATAAAAATAGAAGCCAGCGTGGTGCAGATGGTAGCCAGTACACAGGGTATGAAAATACTGGCTGCTTCGGTGGAACCTGAAGCCAGTCGGTAGGAAATAATGGTCAGCGGTATCAGCGTCAGTCCGCTGGTATGCAGTACCAGGAACATGATCTGCGCATTGGTCGCTTTTTCCTTATCGGGATTAATGGATTGCAGGCTTTCCATAGCTTTTAAACCAAAAGGAGTGGCGGCATTATCTAGTCCCAGCATATTGGCACTGAAATTCATAACCATATGTCCCATGGCCGGGTGTTGATCGGGTACACCGGGAAAGAGCCGTTTCATAAAAGGATTCAGCAAACGTGCCAGCCAGTTGATGGCACCGGCTTTTTCGGCAATATTCATGAGCCCCAGGAAAAAGACCATGGCACCTGTGAGCGGAAAAGCCACATCCACCACCGAGCTTTTGGCACTGTCGAACATGCCGTCCACCAGGGTTTTAAACACTTCTGTATCGTGCAGGAAGATAAACTTATACAGCGCGATCAGAAAAGCTATCACAAAAAAAGCAATCCATACAATATTGAGTGCCATAAGGGTCTATTGGAAACGTGAATATAGTTAAATGTTATTAACAGTGCATCTGCCGCCAATCCTGGCTGAGCGTTGGAAACTGAGCATCCATACCGGTTTATACGGCAAATGGGGCTATATTTGCGGCTCAAAAAATAGTTCCGCAGCATATAGCGGGACATAAAAAGAAGCAATATGGCATTACAGGCTGGTATCGTGGGGTTACCCAATGTGGGCAAATCAACCTTATTCAACGCAGTGAGCAATAGCGCCAAAGCGCAGGCATCCAATTATCGTTTCTGTACCATTGAGCCCAATGTAGGCCTGGTGGACGTACCCGATGAGCGTTTGCAGAAACTGGCCGAACTGGTAGTGCCCAATCGCGTAGTACCTACCCAGATGGAGATCGTGGATATTGCCGGCCTGGTGAAAGGCGCCAGCAAAGGCGAAGGATTGGGTAATAAATTCCTGGGGAATATACGGGAAGTAGATGCCATCATTCATGTGATCCGCTGTTTTGAAGATGAGAATGTATTGCGTGATGAAGGAGCCATCAATCCGGTGGGTGATAAAGAAATCATTGATACCGAACTGCAGTTGAAGGACCTGGAAAGCGTAGAGAAGAAAATGCAGCGCGTAGAAAAAATGGCGCGGGTAGGCACCGATGCCAAAGCCAAAGCAGAATACGAAATCCTGGTGCGTTGTAAAGAGCACCTGGATAAAGGGAAGAGTATTTTTTCACTTGGACTGAGCAAGGAAGAAAAAGCTGCTGTTGCCGATTTATTCCTGCTCACCGATAAGCCAGTATTGTATGTGGCTAATGTGGACGAAGCCAGTATGCATACCGGCAACAAATTCTCCGAGCAACTGAAAGCAGCGGTGAAAGACGATGGTGCGGAAGTGATTGTCATGTGCAATAATATAGAAGCGCAGATTGCCGAAATGGACTCTGAAGAAGACCGCCAGATGTTCATGGAAGAATACCACATGAAAGAACCTGCCCTGCACCGCTTGATCCGTTCAGCTTATCAGTTACTGAACCTGGATACTTATTTCACCGCGGGTGTACAGGAAGTACGTGCATGGACCATTCAGAAGGGCTGGAAAGCTCCGCAGGCAGCCAGTGTGATTCATACCGATTTTGAAAAAGGTTTTATCAAAGCTGAAGTCATTGCTTACGAAGACTTCGTTAAATACGGAAGCGAAGCAGCCTGCCGCGAAAACGGTAAGCTGCGCATTGAAGGAAAAGAATACCTTGTGAAAGACGGCGACATCATGCACTTCCGCTTCAACGTGTAAAATCTGCCGCCATACATACGATGAAAAGCTTGTCGATCTGGGAAAAACAGACCAGTTATGCGCCTGCCGATGTATTGATCATCGGCGCCGGGCTCATGGGTTTATGGACTGCACTGGAATTGAAAAAAAGCAGACCGGCTTTACGCATTACCCTGGTTGAAAGAAACAGCACCCCACTGGGTGCTTCCACCCGCAATGCAGGTTTTGCCTGCTTTGGCAGCCCCACAGAACTCTTATCGGATATACAAACCATGGGTGAACAAGCCATGTTGGATCTGGCTGGCATGCGCTGGCAGGGTATTCAGAAAATCCGCGCGCATTTTCCGGATGCAGTCATTGGTTATGACCCCTGTGGTGGTTATGAATGTATCAATGATATGGATGCCGGTGAACTGGATGACAAACTGAATTACCTCAACCAACTGCTGTTGAACATCACCAGCGAACAAGCTGTATTCCAAAGGGTGGATGAACGCATGCCTGCACTGGGTTTATGCGCTTTCAACCACCTGGTTGCCAACCGCACAGAAGCTGCTTTACACAGTGGTATGCTGGTAGAACAACTCAGCGCAATGGCATTGTCGAAAGGCATCCGTATCCTGTACGGATTAACCGCCACTCGTTTCGAAAAAACAACAGCGGGCTATACCCTGTTCGTTGACGATACCATATCACTTACAGCAAAGCAACTGGTCTGTTGTACCAATGCTTTTACCAATGAACTGCTACAGGAGCCAGTGATCAGTCCCGGCCGTGGTCAGATTATCCTCACCTCCCCTATTCCCAACCTGCCCATGCAGGGTACCTTTCATTTCGATGAAGGTTTTTATTACTGGCGGCACCTGGGCGACCGCATATTACTGGGTGGTGGGCGGAACATTGATTTTGCGGGAGAAGAAACCCATTCACTCGAAGGCTCTGCCATCATCCGGGAAGCTTTAACAGCTTTTCTCCGGCAACACCTCCATCCCTCCATTGCTTTTACCGTGGAACAAAGCTGGAGTGGTATCATGGGCTTTACAGGCAACAAAAAACCATTTACCGGTTTTACCCCTGCCGGTCCCTATGCAGCCATAGCCTGTAATGGTATGGGGGTAGCCCTCACGCCCATCATAGCAGAGACGGTGGCAACAGATATATTGAACCATTTTTAACGCTTTGTTCCTGGGGATTCGCTTATTTTTGAAAGGAAGACCATCTCATGAAACAGAAGATTTTATTTGCCTGTACTGTATTGCTGGCCCTCGGCGCCTGTAAAGACCGCTCCTCCGATGACACATCGGATTCGTCTGCAGCTGCCATTCCTGCTCCGGTAATGATGAACTATAGCATCGTGAAAGTGTATCCGCATGATACGGCCTCTTATACCCAGGGACTGATCTGGTACAACAATACGTTTTATGAAGGCACTGGTTTATACGGCGAAAGCAAACTTTTGCAGGTAGACCTGAACAATGGCAAATCCAGTAAGCGGATTGACCTGAGTAAGGATTATTTTGGTGAAGGCATCACCATATTCAACAATAAAATCTACCAGCTCACCTGGCAGGAACACAAAGTATTTGTATACGACCTGGCTACTTTTAAAAAAACCGGAGAATTCAACTGGCCCTATGAAGGCTGGGGACTCACCCACGACGGCAAGCAGTTATTGGTTAGTACGGGCGGCAACAATATCTACTACGTCAATCCCGAAACATTCGCCATTGAAAAAACACTGGGTGTGTCTGACAACAACGGTTATGTGAGTAATATCAATGAGCTGGAATATGTGAACGGGATGATTTATGCCAACCAGTATGAAACCAATTATATTCTGAAGATCAATCCTGCAACCGGACTGGTAGAGGGAAGAATGGATCTGTCTGGCATTCTTGAAAAAACCAATCAGCCTTTTTATTCCAACAGGGATTACATGAATGGTATTGCCTATGATGCGGCTAAGAACAGTTTTTATGTTACAGGCAAAAAATGGCCTGCGCTGTATGAAATCAAACTGAATTAATCGCTTTTATTTTTCCAGCACATAGATTACGGAGCTGCAACGGGTTTTATCCGTAAAGCTCACGATATTGGACATCATACCTTTCCAGCAGGCACGAATCAGCCCCCAACGGTTCCCCCGGTATTTTTCGCTGAGCATGCTTACATAAAAAGCATCAAACCACATGGGTAGTATACTCCTGCACCTGAACCCGTGGTTACCGGCCAGTATGCCCATGCCTTTGGGTGAGAAATGATAGAGGTGTCTGGGTACATCCCAGGCTGCCCAGTATTGTCCATAGGTTTCTGCATCACGACTGGTATAATTGGGCACAGCAATGATGAGTACCCCACCGGGTTTGAGCAATTCTCCAAAACGTTTGAAATAGCCATGCAGATCGTGTACATGTTCCAGTACATGCCAGAGCGTAATCACATCAAAACTGCCCGGTGCTAATGTGTACAGTGTGTCCGGCGACAGCAGCTGCAGTCCGTGTTTTTGCAAAGCCTGCTGACGGGCGGTATCATCCGGTTCCAGTCCGGTTACCTGCCATCCCGCATCTTGCATGGTGGCGGCAAAAGCACCGGTACCAGCGCCGATATCCAATAAACGGCCCGTGCTTTTTTGGCTCAGGCGGTTGATCATCTTTTTTTTCTGCCGTAAAGTATGGGAACGAACGATATGGTATAAACGATTCACAATACCCCTGGCCGTATCGGAATGGGATATATAGTTCTGCGACCGGTAATACGGGCCGATATGTGCGGCATCGGGTACTTGTTGGGTAAAGCGACTGGTGCAGGTACCGCAGTGCCATATTTCGTAGGTTTCCCGGCTTACCGTATAATCGGTGGCAGCCAGTACAGGATGAATATCATCGCTTTGACAGAAAGGACAATGGGTATACTGTATCGTTGAATGATCCATTCGGAATAACCGTTAAAGATAATGGTAAGCAATGGCAGCTACTCCCAACAATAAAAGGATGACTGCATAAATCCACCAGCTGCTATCGGAACGGGGCTCTGGCTCTGTATCCTCGAATAATTGTTCCTGTTCCCATACCAGGTCGGCCGGCAGGGTAACGGGTTGTAATAAACGCCCGGCCGAGAGATCCTGCTCCAGGGTGTAGTCACCTGTTTCCTGTTTTTTCAATACACCAATACCCGGCCAATGCCATTCGCCATTAGACTGCAGCAAATCGCGTTGTGTATGGATAAAATCCTGAAACTGGCGGATCACGGTGGCTTCATCGGCTTGCAGGGTATACCCCAGGTATTCAAACAGGTGTTTGTCGGCCTGAACAGATCCGGGTTCAAATACAATACTGGTAAGCGGCGGGAACAATTGATTACCCTCCACCCGTGAAGGCTGTTCCTGTAAGGAAAAGTTGCCCAGTTCCGGCAGGCCGAGATGACCATGGAGGATCAGGTATTGGGATAGTTCCGTTTGCATGAGACCGTTTTAACGGAACGAATATACAATTCCCCCCAGAACATTCAAGCCCATCACTTCATACTGGTTCCAGCGACGGTATTTATTGTTGAGGACATTATTCAGTTGCACCCATAAATTCAGCTTGGGCATCACGGAAAACTCTGCTCCCAGGTTGATATCCGCTGCCGGATCCAGTTTCCGGGTACTGCCCGTACGATCGCGGTAGTGACTGCCATCCCAGATAAAAGCATCGGCTTTCAGCTGCAGGTCTTTCAACAGTTTCCAGCGCAGGGTTCCGGTTACTTCCAGTGGCGGAATACCCCAGGCTTTTTCGTATTGCTGTAAGGAGGTAAACTGTTTATATGTGATCCCCGCCAGCAGGGATAATTTTTCCTGCAACGTATACCCTACTTCCCCATGCACCTGTACAATATCCATACTGGGCTCATAGACCACGGTAAAGGACTTGCCATCGCCGCCACTATTGGGGAACAGGGGCTGGTTATTCAGCCGCAGAAAAGACAAACGGGCCTGGTAGGTAAAATGATTACCTGCCGATCCGCGCAACCCGGCATACTGTTCATTGATTTTGGTATTGAGTAACCCCACCGGTGCTCCTACCCAGGGATTATAATCGCTGAGTGTGCGATAGGTGTTCTTTTGGTACGAACCAATCCAACCCGCTTCCGCAACCACACCTGCATCTCCAATACGTGCTTCGGCACTGATATTGGGCAATGTGGCAAAACTGCCATTATCCCAGGAAGGCCGTATACCCAGATTCAACCGGAAAGCGCCGCTGTTGTATTGCACAGAGGGACTTACATACACCAGGTTATTCTTGAGGGAAAGGCTATTGGGTATGAGGCGGATACTGGTATTGGAAAGATCGGCCATGATGCCCAGATCAATGGCAACATGATCGCCGAACTGTTTGCGTAATGGGGCATCCAGTATGGCCTGCAATTCCTTGTTTTCCCGGTTATCGGAGAAATAACGCAGGTTTACTTTGGGTGCATAGGTAATGCGGAATGCATTGGCGGCTTTATTGCGCAGTCCCAGTTCTATCCCCACATTATTAAACCGCTGCCGGATATCTTCTTTGGTAAAACTGAGCGTGGAAGGTTCGAATCCGTAAAAATAACGGGTGGTATTTTTATACCAGGCTTTGGCCGTCCATTCGTTGTGATTGGCTGTATTGAATACCGATGTGATATCCAATCCCAGGTTACCATACTGCTGCGCAAAAAGATCACCCTTGGCTGTTTCAAAATTACCGTGTACAATGGTACTGTTTTTAACCCCATCACCGAAGGAGAATGCCGCTTCACCCAACACACTGTTGAAATTACCCACGCCAAACTTTACAAAATGATCGTTCTGCCAGTTGAATCCGGTATCTACCGGCAATGCCAGTGGTTTGATGGGTACCGGCTGGTAGGAGAACAGCAGGTTCTGTGAAGGAATCTGGTATAGTACGGCCGTGCGGCTGGTATCTACCAGTGGCGATGCGGCGGTAAAATTAATTTTAGCTGCGCTGCGCAGAGAGGGCTTGAATGCAGAAGTAACGGTTACCACCCGCGGTGCTGTGGTATCTCCCAACCCATCACGCATCTGCGTATCGGCTGCTTCTGCAGGCCTGGGTTTGACGGTTTCTTTAGAAACCGTTTTGGAGGCCGTTGTTTTCTTGGTGGTTTTAGCCACGGGTTTTGCTTTCTTTTTGGCTTTTGACCTGCGCTGTGCATCTGCGGGTGCCAATGCCAGTGCCAGTAACGTGAGCAGCAATAAAGATTTTACTCGGTAATTCATACAAGCTTTTTATTCGGTTTCAACCTTATTCATTTTGTTTTTCTCCTGCACCACAGCCGCCAGTTTGCGGGCTGCTTCCTCTTTCAGTTCTGTAATGGCACTGTTGTCCACAATACTCTTGAATGTGGCTTCTGCATTAAACAGGTCTTTCTGTTTGAAATAAATATCGCCCAACAGGATATAACTGCGTGTTACCCAGAACTCATAAGAACCCGATTTCTTAATCACATCAAAAGCAGCTTTTTCGGCTTCGGGGTATTTGTTTTGCAGGAAGAGAATTTCTGCCAGCCGGTATTGCGATTCGGCACTGTACTCCGATTTACCGGTACTCATTACCTGGCGAAAAGCCGCAGCTGCCTGATCCAGTTCATTATTCAGTTGGTGATTCTTGGCCACAACGAGGCTGGCCATCATTTTATCATCCGTAGCAATCCCGTTCTCCTGTAAAAGATCCTGCGCATTGGGGGCCGCTTCTTTCCATTTCTGGGCTTTAAACTGACAACGCAGCAATCCACGCATGGCTTCCAGCCGGTTTTCCTGTTGTTTGGCAAGCGGTTTCAGCAGGCTGAAATATTTCTCGGCCTGTGTATAGTCCTTCAGGTCGAAATAATAAATACGGGCCGCCTGTAAGAGACTGCGTTCCTCAAAACTGCTATTGCCTTTGGCGGCAACCGCTTCGTAAAAAGGAAGGGCTTCTTTGTTTTGTTTATCCGTAACCAGGATTTCTGCACTGAAATAATTGGCTTCCACGGCATAGCGGCCATCGGGGAACTTGGATAAATAATCTTTGAATCCGTTGCGGGCACCGGTCATATCTCTCATATCATACCGGATCATGGATGCGCGGAAAGTGAGGGAATCTTCTTCATTATAACTTACCTGTTTGCCGTTGGCTCGCATGAAAGACACAAATTCACCCGGCTGTTGTTTCTCTACAAAAATATTGCGGATGTATTCGATGGCATCATTGCTTTCATTACTGTTGGGATAACCAGATACCAGGGTTTTAAACTGACTGAGCGATTCATCATTTTTATCTAGGTTGAAATAAGCGATACCTGTTTTGAGGTAGGCTTCCGGTTTGATGGCTGCATGCTTATCGCTTTTCAGCAGTTTGGTGAGCGGACTCAGCGCTTCTTCAAAACGTTCATCGGCCATATAGGTATTGGCCATTTCCAGGTAAGCGTCTCCGATGAGTGCAGATGCCGGATATTGTTGTTCAAAATTGCGGAGCAGGTTGAGCTTATCGGTGTTTTTATTCATGGCACCTGCGATGACTGCTTTCTGAAACAGGGCATAGTCGGCGTTTTTCCACTGTAATGTCATCACCTGCTCATACATACGCAGGGATTGTTTGTAATCCTTATTCATGAAATAGCAATCCGCAGCACGCAAAAATGCATCCTGTTCAATGGGTGCCAGGGCTGCGGCGGCATTACGGGCAATGGCTTCGAACTGGTCTTTGGCACCGTTGTAATTTTCATTTTTGAGCAATGCATATCCCAGGCTGTAACGGGCATTGGTAGGATTGACTTCCCCATTGACCATGGGATTTTTGAGATAGCTGGTCAGGAAGCCAATGGCCGCATCATTTTGTCCTTTCCGGTAAGCGATCTCTCCTTTCCAGAAATAGGTATAGGGTAATTGCTGGTTATTGTACGGTATTTCCATGAGCCGGGTGAACAGTGCATCGGCCTGATCAATCTGCTGATCATTGATCAGTTCCACCGCCCTTCCGAATAGAAGGCGCGGATACACTTTCATGGCATTCTCGCTCCGGGCGGGCAGGCTTTCATAAAGCGTAAGTCCTTCCCGGAAATTGCTGGTATTGGCCAGGGTGCTCACCAGTAATTCGCGGGCCTCCTGCAGCATGGAAGAATTGATGTATTGGGCGGTAAAAGCCTGGAAACCTTTCAGGGCTGCATCCATATAACCGAGGTCATACGATAGTTTGGCATAATTAAAGGCAGACACTTCTTTCTGCAACGCATTGCTGTTATTGGCCGCACAGAACTGGAAAGCATTACGGGCATTTTGTTTGTCGTTCACTTTCAGGTAAGCATCAGCCAGCAGGTACATGCTGTTCTGCGCCAGGGAATCTTCACCCCCACCCAGTTGTTTGAATCCATCGATGGACTTGGGCCAGTTCTTGGCTTCATAATAACAATAAGCCAGTTCATACAAATCTTCCCGCCGAACCTTATCCTTGCCTGCCACATATTTTTCGAGGTAAGGCAGGGCTTTCGCGTACTGCCGTTTCTCGAAATACAAATGCCCCACCAATTGGCGCAGCTGCAGATCATAGTACTGATTGCCTTTATTGATGGATTGTTCTCCATACTCCAGCGCTTTGTCGCGGTTGCCGCTGAAATAATAAATCTCCGTGAGGTAGAACGGTATGACGTGCTGGTAGTCCGGCGATTTCTCCGCAATCAGGAAACTCTCCGATGCCTGTGTATAGTTTTTATCATTAAAAGCTATAAAGCCATAATAATAATTGGCATCAATATAATTGGGATCATTGGGTATTTGCCGGATGGCATTGAATAAAGGACGGGCTTTATCGAACTGCTGCATGGTGAAATACGCATACCCCTGGTGGAATTTCATATCAGCAATCTCCCGGTTGGTAAGATTAGCCAGAACCGCTTTCTCATAACAGGCCAGTGCCGCAGTCAGGTCTTTACGCCGGTAATAATACTCACCCAGGTGAAAACGCATCATCTGTACATGCGGCGCATCATTTTCAACCAGGAGAAATTCTTCCGCCTTCGGAGCCGCAGTGGAATCATTCAGTTTGAGTCCGCATAAAATATAATAATACCGGGCTTCCAGCTGCACGGCAAATGGCAGGTTACTGAAGCCGATACCATTACTGTACATTTTCTTAAATGCAGGATAAGCCAGTCCATATTGTTCATTCTGGAACAATTCTTTGGCTTCTTTAAATACTGCATCGGGGTCTTGCAACCACTGGTTGGTCTGCGCGGTGGCGCCGATGGCTGCCGACAATCCTGCCGACAATAACCATACGTGAATTCGTTTATTCATAGAGCATGTATACGCTGATGGCAAAGATTTCTGTTTCTTTCTTAAGGAAAAGCGAAAACCTTTTTTTAAAGGTAGTATTAGCGTTTTGTAAGCAAATGCTGTGCCGGGTGTTTGTGGAAAAACAGATCTGCGGCGTAAGTTTGTCAACAAATCAGGATAACTATGTACGAACATACCACAACGGTGCGGGTACGCTATGCCGAAACAGACCAGATGGATATTGTGTATTATGGCAATTATGCCCAGTATTTTGAAGTAGGCCGGGCCGAATCGATCCGCGACCTGGGCTTTACCTATAAGAAAATGGAGGAAATGGGGGTACACATGCCTGTGGTACAGCTGGAAGTCCGTTACCTGCGTCCGGCACATTACGACGACCTCATAACCATTAAGACCATGTTAAAATCCCTGCCGGAGGATCATGAAATTACTTTTTACAACGAGGTATACAATGAAAAGAACAAATTACTCACCACCGGTAAAGTAACGCTCTATTTCATCAACAGTGAAACGGGTAAGCGCACACAGATGCCTGAAGCACTCAAAGCAGCCTTATTACCTTATTTCCAGGATTAAACCCGGTTATAATCCGCTTTCCATGCCGTAATAGCCTGTTTGATGGCTTTGGCGGGCAGTTTCTCACGCACCGCACGCTGCGCCAGGGCGGGCATTTCTGCATCACCGGCAAAACGCAGGGCCACAATCTGTCCCATACGCAATTCCCCGGGTAAGGGCTTACCCGTGAGTACAAAATGACGGAAATTTTCCTCGGCCCGTATGGCACGGTCCTGTGCTTTGAGGGCAAAAGCACGGGCATACCAGAAAATAAACAACAGAATAACCGCCACCAGACAAAGCAGGGAAGCCGAATACAAATTATCCGGTGCCGCATGGGTCAGGTTAACAATTGATCCCACCAATAAAGCCAGGATTAATAAGGATGTTACAATATGCCAGTTGAAGACATAACGGCTGTGATTCTGGTAGTTTTGGGAAGACATGGGATGTTTGATTTTGGGATGTTTGATTTCTTGATTTGATGTCAGATGTCAGATATCAGCGCTCGGATTTGTTCAGTTGGAGGTTTGAAGTTACCGACAACCATCTGCTTTTTTAACTAGCAGCTAAAAGCTTGCAGCGCATAGCCCCCAAATACTCACTACTCACTACTCACTATTCACTATTTCAGTTCATTCAACACCCCATACATTTTCTTCACAATCTCACTGGCCGATCCGTTGTAATTATTCACGACGATAGCTACCGTATAGGTGGTTCCGTCGCGGGCAGTGTGGTAGCCGGCAAAGCCCTTCGACCCACCAATGGTACCACTTTTTAATTTCATCTGGTTATAATCGGGGAAGGCATTGTAATAGGCATCAAACCAGGGACGCTTGCGGGCATATTGTAATACCTGCACCAGTGCATGAGCCGTTACCCGGTTCTGTGGCGATAACCCGCTGCCATCAATCATACGCAGGGCATTTTCATCAATCCCCTGTTCTTTCCAGAATTTCTTCAGCAACTCAAGCCCCTTATCGCTGCTCCCCTCCGCACCTTTTTCGGCACCGATGGTTTTCACAAATGCTTCGCCATAGAGGTTGATGCTTTTTTTCATGAACCAATAAACAAGGCTGTCGAGCGGGGGTGAGTATTGCGTGTATAAAGTGGTTAGTGGTTTCACCGGATTGGGGGTTACCCGGAAAGCCGTATGTGTTTTGGCGGCGCTGTCGTGCAACCTGGCCAGGGTGGATAATAATTGCGTAGCCGGATCGGGCAAAGAGCCGGAAATGACAAAACGTTTTTCGCCGGGGGGGATGGTTCCACGCACCACACCGCGACTGGATTCGGGTGCCAGGTAGATATAGGCATTATCACCACTACCCTTTTTCCCGGCTTTGAGTTCATTGGTAAACTGTACCTGGAATAAAGCGGGGATGGTTTTTACGATATTGACTTTATCGCCGGGATTGGGTCCGGATTGTAGGAGCATATCGTACTGGTTTTCCCGCCAGTTGAGGGCATGGGCACCTGCACCATAATAATTACCGATATCATCCCATATCCAGCCACCGGGCACCGAAGCCGATTCCCATAAACCCGGATGTGCCTGTATACTGCCATGGATGGTTTTAATGCCCTGTTGTTTCAGGATATTCAGCCAGCCACGCAGGAGATTATCTTCACCGGAGGAATCATATCGCCAGCTACCCAGGGAAGGGTCGCCTGATCCCAGGATGTGCAGATCACCATTGAGCCTGCCCTGCTGGATCTGTCCATCATAAGCCAGCCGGGTCTGGTAGCGGTATTGCGGTCCGAGTAATTCCAGTACCGTAGCGCTGGTAATTACTTTCTGGCAACTGGCCGGTGCCACACCGGTATTGGGCTGATGGGCAAATACCACCGCACCGGTCTGACTGTTCACGACTTCCAGTGCCAGTGTGGCATAACGCATCTGCGGGTCTTCCAGCATCCTGGATACAGCCTGCGACAAACGATCCGATACATTTTGGGCATACAAACCTGTGCCCAGTAACAACAAACAAAACAAACTGTTAACCCTTCTTATCATAAATGCGTTTTACCTTGCACTAAAATTAAGTGAAGGGAGCGTATGGAAAAAGTTTTTGCCTCCATCATTACCATTGGAGATGAATTACTCATTGGACAGGTCATAGACACCAATAGTGCCTGGATGGCCCAGGAATTGAATAAAGCCGGTATTATGGTGCGTAACCGGGTAGCGGTAGGTGATGTATGGGAAGATATCTGGCAGGCACTGGATGAAGAGAGCCGGAAGTCCCCCATCATACTCATTACCGGCGGACTGGGCCCAACGGCTGACGATATTACCAAACCCCTGCTTTGCGAATATTTTGGCGGTAAGCTGGTCATGCATGAAGAAACCCTGCAGCATGTAACCTATCTCTTCGAGAAAGTATTCAACCGCCCCATGATTGAACGCAATCGCAAACAGGCAGAAGTGCCGGATGTATGCACTGTGCTCAAAAATGCCCGCGGTACAGCACCCGGTATGCTGTTTGAAAAAAATGGTACCCTTTTTATTTCCATGCCCGGCGTGCCGCATGAAATGAAATGGATCATGGACTATCATGTACTGCCCATGCTGGCGCAACGCTTTACCACAGGTGTTATCCGGCACCGCACCCTCTTAACAGCCAATATTGGGGAATCTTTCCTGGCGGAATTGATCAAAGACCTCGAAGAAGCATTGCCCGACTATATCAAACTGGCTTATCTGCCCAATTTTGGCATGGTGCGCTTGCGTTTAACGGCACAGGGTACCGATGCTGCCACACTGGAAGCAGCACTGGAACACCATTTCCGGTTACTGGTACAACGCACAAAGGATTACCTGGTGGTAGATGAAGACCTGCCCATGGAACTGGTGGTAGGCCGCCTGCTCCAGGCACGCAATCAAACCATTACCACCGCCGAAAGCTGCACAGGTGGCTATATTGCACACCTGATCACCAGTCACAGCGGCGCTTCTGCGTATTATAAAGGCAGTGTGGTGAGTTACGACAATGCCATCAAGGAAAGCCTGCTGGGCGTATCGCATGAAACCTTGACCACCCAAGGCGCAGTGAGTGAAGAAACCGTTGTACAGATGGCCAGTTCGGCGCGGAGCCTTATGCAAACCGATTATGCCATTGCCGTGAGCGGTATTATGGGTCCGGATGGCGGCAGTACAGAAAAGCCGGTGGGCATGGTATGGGTGGGACTGGCCTGGGCGGAAGGGGTACGCGCTAAGAAGTTTCAGTTCCGCTTCGATCGCAAAAGAAATATTGAAGTAACAGCAACCCAGGCATTGAATTTTCTGCGGGAACTGATTGTGGAAAATAGTTCTGGGGCAATACAGCCCTAAATGGTATTTTTGTTGATACATAGTGTGTTGTAAATGACCGGAGCGCAGTTTTTTCGAAATAGCACAATAAATTGTTTAATTTCTCACTAATATTGCCCCGAAAACTAACAAGTGGAAGTTTTTCGGTCGCGGGGCGATCGGGTTGTACCCAAACAAAATAGAAGAATTGTATGGCAATTGCTGAACTGGTGATGCCCAAACTGGGCGAAAGTATCATGGAAGCCACTATTCTCAAGTGGAATAAAAAAGTGGGCGATACGGTTAAACAAGATGAAACCGTACTGGATATTGCTACGGATAAAGTGGACAGTGAAGTACCCTCCACTGCGGAAGGTACGATTACCGAGATACTGTTTAACGTGAATGATGTTGTACCCATTGGTACAGTCATCGCACGCATTGAAACCGGTGGGGGTAGCAATGGCGTGGCCAAACCCGCCGTAGCAGC
>JAACZQ010000091.1 GCA_009996675.1 Chitinophagaceae bacterium | reverse complement strand
CCAGAAGCCCCACCTACCACATACACAAATAATACTGTCGTGATTCATATCATCCCATTTCCTGCAAGATACTTACATCTTTTCCACTTTAACTAAACCTCATAACCTGCTGCAATACAGATGTCTTATTTTTATCCCATGCAAATGCAGCAACTGGATTTATTTGGTATGCCGGTAGAAGCCCCGGCCAGTCCTGCCAGGAAGCAAAAGGCAGCGCCCAAAGCAGCCATACCTGCTCCTGAACCTGTTGCTGTGCCCGAGCCCGAAGCAATAGCACCTGTTAGTACCGAACCTGAACCGGTGCAAGAGCCTGTAGCGGCCATTGCTTTGCCGGTAGTTCCCGAACCGCAGCCCATTATTGCAGCTGTAACACCCGAACCTGTTAGCAGTGAACCGGTGGTCTTTGCCGATGAAAGGATTGTGGTAAAGATCAAAGCCAAAACGGTTACGCCACCAGCGCCACCCAAACCCGCTGCCGTAACCAAACCGGCACCCGCCGTTACCGAAGTACCCGTAGTAGCCCGTACTGCCGGCAAACGGGGACGTAAGTCTTTCCGGGAGATTGATACAGAACTGGACCTGGTAGATGTTCCGGATGAAGATATCCTGAAACAGAAACTCTATTACTCCATCAGCGAAGTGGCCGGATGGTTTAAAGTAAATACTTCGCTGCTGCGTTATTGGGAAAATGAATTTGATATTCTGCAACCCCGCAAAACACGCAAGGGCGACCGCCTCTTCCGGGTGGAAGACATTAAAAACCTGCAGCTGATTTATTTCCTGCTGCGCCAGCGGAAGTTTTCCATTGAGGGGGCACGCAATTATCTCAAACAAAACCGCAACCAGGCCGACAAGCAGGCACAACTGGTACAATCACTGTCGCGGTTCAAATCTTTTCTGCTGGAACTGAAAGCCAACCTGGGGAATTAGTAATACTAAGCCTGCCGCACCACCACATCGGTACTGGATGCTGCGAGTTTAATACCCCTGCTTTCCAGTAAAGCAATCAATTCCAGGTTTACTTCTTCCCGTAAAGCGTTGAAATCATTGATGGTGAGGTCCATGGAGACAAAATATTCGATGGTTACCACATGGGCATTCTTACCGGTTTCACTGAGCACCACCACCTGGCTTTCAATACCGTCTTTTTGTAGCAGCGAACGGATGGATGCGGTGAGTGCCGACAGCTGCGCCGATGTAGCAGCCAGGTCCAGTTCCAGTCTTTGCTCCCCTTTGCGTTGGGTTCGCAGGCTGATATTGTCTACAATAGTATCCACCATTTGCTTATTCGGAACAGAGATATAGGTTTTATCGGTGGTTCTGATCCGTGTACTCCGTAAACCGATTTTTTCTATGGTTCCGGTAAACGTGTTCACTTTAACCAGGTCGCCCACGGCAAAGGGTTTATCGAAGAATATGATGAAGGAAGCGATCAGGTTTTCCATGCTTTCCCGTGTTGCCAATGCGATGGCAGCACCCACGATACTCAGTCCCGTTAACAGACTACCGATATTTTTGTGGAAGGAGAAACGCATGATCAGCAGGATGCCGATGATGACCAGTATGACTTTGAAAAAATCCTTGAAGAAAATAATCAGCTGGTTATCGGTCTGGTCTTTGGTGAGATTGGCTTTTTCTTCCAGGATGGTGGCAATAAAATCAATCACACGGATACAGAGCCGGATGAATACCAGCACCAGGGTGCCATTGGCCAGTGATTCCACCACTTCGCGGGAAGTGACCTTATAAATCTTAAAATCCAATGCGCCGGGGAACCGCAGCTTATCCACCGCAATGATGGTAATGGCCAGGAATAAAAAAGTACCCATGGGCTGTACCACCAGGTCGAGGAAGGACTGCCTTGCGGTGCTCCTGTTTTTGTGTGCAATAAGTTTGTACAGTTGCTGGGCCAGGTATTTGGAGATCAGCCGCTTGAGCAGGAGCATCAGTAAAATCACGCCCAGTACATACAGGTAGGTTTCAATGGTATTATCCAGTACTTTCTGTTGCAGTAATTTATTCATACCTGCAAGTTACGAATAAGCCCTCAGCCATCCCAGCGATGCAGTTGTATATCCTGTCCATCGAAACTGGCATAAGTGAAATTGCGTATCCAGTCGCCCAGATTAATATACCGGCTCCGGCTATTCAGTGTAAAATCGATCGGATAATGGCGGTGTCCGAAGATGAGGTAATCAAATTGTTCTTTTTGCAGCAGTTCTTTGCAGTAGATAATCAGCCATTCCTGGTCTTCACCCAGGAAATGCTCATCAGCAGTGCCTGTTTTTTCCCGGCTTTTGCGGCTGAAATAATTGGCAAGGCCAATACCCCAGGTGGGATGGAGTTGTCCGAACAGCCACTGGCAAAACGGATTCCGGAATATTTTCTTGATGAATTTGTATCCATGATCGCCGGGTCCGAGTCCATCGCCATGACCAATATAGAATCGCTTTCCGTTCCAGTCAAATACCCTTGGTTCATAGTACACGGGGATATTCAGTTCCTGTTCGAAATAATCTTTCATCCACATATCGTGGTTGCCTACAAAAACAAATACGGGTATGCCGCTATCGGTTAGTGATGCCAGTTGACCCAGCAAGCGTGTATAACCGCGGGGTACTACTTTTTTGTATTCGTACCAGAAATCAAATATATCGCCTACGATAAAAATGGCTGCTGCCCGGTGGCGGATACTTTCGAGGAAGGCCACTACTTTTTTTTCCCTGACCAGGCTGCTGGCATAATCCGGTGCACCGAGGTGAAAATCGGAGAGAAAATAGATTTGTTTATCGGGAGATGCCTGTAAAGTAGTGGCGCTGAGCATGCGTAAACTTAGGATTTATTTTTATCGCGGATATATTGCAACAGGTCTCCGCTTTCGATGCGGGGCCGGCCTGACACATCTCCATTAAACCAATAGATCCAGGCGGTAACGGTTTGATTGTTCAGGTGTATGATTGCCGTTTCGCGTTTGTATAACTGTGGTTCACCTGGTTCCGCAAATAATCCCTCATAGTCGTCGAGCTGTGCAATGGCCCAGGAAAATTCGGCTTTGTTGTTAATATGATACAGTTCCCCAACAATATACGCTTCTTCGGTGGTGGGAACGGCAGCGGGGAAGTCGCCCATATCATAGAGAGATCCCTGTACCCGTGCGGTTCCCGCCAGTGTGAAATAACGACTGATATAGGCATAAGCGGGGTGCTGAAAACCACTTCGCAGGGAGCCGTATACAAATAGTGAATAGATCTCGGTTGCCATGGACAGAATATTATGATCGTTCTACGAGGAAGCAAAACACTTCTTTGGGCCCATGTACACCTACCACCAGTGTTTTTTCGATATCGGCGGTACGGCTGGGTCCGGTAGCCAGTGTTATGAGTGAGGGCAATGCTGTACCGTACTCATCGCGCAGCAACTGAAGCCCTTCCCCGATATCAAATACCAGCTGATCGGTATAAGCTATACAAATATGAATGGGGGCATACACACTTACGGTACGGCCACTGGCCTGGGCGCTGGATAAAAGTATACTACCCGTTCTGGCCACCAGGTACTCACAACCCGTGATAGCGGCATCGCAGGCATCCAGATCTGTGGCAGTTGTTGCTACAAAACCGGCTTCCTGTAAGCTTGCTTTGAGTTCGGGCTCGCGGCAATACGTAGCAGACCATTGCCGCTGTATGAACAGCATGTTCAACTGTGTGGCCAGTTCTTTTTCACTGGCACAGAATGAAAACCGGCCTCCCAGGGCAGTAAAGCGCTGGGCAAAACCAATGGCTGCTTCTTCTTCGGGTGCCGTATAAAACTGTTCGCCCAGATCAGCAGCGGCAGGAAAGGGAGCAGGCACTGGTGTTTTCAGTGCCTGCTTGATTTTGTTCAATATATTTTCACGCGATGCAGTCATTATTGCGCTGATTCGTTGCTGTGATTTTCGGGTTCAGGAGCAATAGCCACTTCGGCATTGGGATCTACTTCCAGGAGTTTTTTCTCCTCAAAGGGTCGCTTGCCTATCAGTTCTTCCACATCACTCTTGTGTAATACTTCCTTGTCTAATAATTCTTTGGCCAGTATTTCCACCGCTTCTTTCTTTTCGGTAAGCAGGGCCAGTGTACGCTTGTACGCGTCTTCAATAATACCCCTTACTTCTTCGTCGATAATTTTTCCGGTCTCTTCACTAAAAGGCTTGGTGAATGTGTTTTCCTGCGCGGGGTCATAGAAACTTACATTACCCACTTTACGGTTCATGCCGTAGGCAGTTACCATACTGTAGGCCATTTTGGTAATCTGCTGCAGGTCATTGGCTGCACCGGTTGATATTTTTCCGAAGAAAATCTCTTCAGCGGCGCGGCCACCCAGTGTCATACAGATCTGATCCATCAGCTGGTCTGTATTGTACAGGTATTGTTCGGTGGGTGTATACTGGGCATACCCCAATGCTGCAGTACCACGCGGAACGATGGTTACTTTCAACAATGGATAAGCATGTTCCAGGAACCAGCCACAAACAGCATGTCCGGCTTCGTGGTAAGCAATAATGGCTTTCTCGTGCGGAGCAATGATTTTGTTCTTTTTCTCCAGACCACCAATCACGCGGTCAATGGCATCCTGGAAATCGCTCATGTCTACTGCAGCCTTATCCTTACGGGCAGCAATCAGTGCTGCCTCATTACATACGTTGGCGATATCGGCACCGGCAAAACCAGGTGTTTGTTCGGCCAGCTTATGCAGGTCGAGGGATTCAGATATTTTAATGGGGGCCAGGTGTACTTTGAAAATGGCTTCCCTTCCTTTTACATCCGGACGATCAATCGATATCTGGCGGTCGAAACGGCCGGGGCGCAGCAATGCACTGTCCAGTACATCGGGGCGGTTGGTTGCGGCCAGGATAATGATACCGGTATCGCCACCAAAACCATCCATTTCCACCAGTAACTGGTTGAGGGTATTCTCGCGTTCATCGTTACTCATGATGGCATTACGGCCACGGGCGCGACCGATGGCATCTATTTCATCGATGAATATGATACAGGGTGCTTTCTCCCGGGCCTGCTTAAACAGGTCGCGCACACGGCTGGCACCCACACCTACAAACATTTCTACAAAGTCGCTTCCACTCAGGCTGAAGAAAGGTACCTGTGCTTCACCCGCCATGGCTTTGGCCAGCAGGGTCTTACCCGTACCGGGAGGACCCACCAGCAAGGCGCCTTTGGGTATTTTACCACCCAGGGAAGTGTATTTTTTAGGGTTTTTGAGGAAGTCCACAATTTCCATCACTTCCACTTTGGCTTCATCCAGTCCGGCTACATCGGCAAAAGTGATATTCACTTTGGCACCCTTATCAAATAAAGTGGCTTTGGATTTACCGATGTTGAAGATACCACCCGGACCGCCGCCGCCTGATGGGCCGCCCATTTTACGCATGAGCAGGATCCAGGCCACCACGATGATCAGAATGGAGAACACACCTTGTAACAAGGGGCCGAACCATTCGGGGGCTTTTATAATATTATACTTTACTTCGGGGATATTATTGGCGGTACAGAACTCCTGCAGTTTTTCTTCGAAGCTCTTCCAGTCCAGCACTTCAAACATGAAAAGCGGACTGTCTTTTACCTTATCCTTGGTGAGTGTCTGACCAAAAGCCTTTACATAGAAGGGCTTACCCAGACTTTCGGGGCGGATATAGACATATACCTGGTCTTTGTTTTTCACAAAGTCCAGTTTGGCCACATCGCCCTGCAATAACATATTTTGTTTGAATTCCCACTCCGATATTTTTTTGAGATCGGGGGAACTGTTCATCAGCTGGGCCATTAATAGTGCCACAGCGATAATCCCATATATCCAGTAAATATTAAACCTGGGTCCTTTGCGTGGGGCATCTCCTTTATCCTGCATAAATCTAATTAAGTTGCTGTTTTCTTAAATCTGTTCGGTCTTCTGTTATGACGAATGAATGTTCCGTATGTGCGAATGGAACAGACATTTAACATAACTATTTATTCGTCATGCTTATTATTCGTGCATTTGCGACACTGCATCACTCCACATTTCTTCCAGCTTATAGAACTTTCTGGCTTCGGGGTGCATGATGTGTACTACGATATTCACGTAATCAATCAATACCCATTGCAAAGCCTGCCGGCCTTCGTGTTTGTATGGGGCTTCGCCACATTGTTTTTTAACGGCATCTTCCACGGCATCGGCAATGGCTTTTACCTGTGTTGTGCTGGAAGCCTGGCATACCACAAAAAAATCTGCTGCCGCTTCGGGTATTTTTCTCAGATCCAGGCTGATAATATCATCCCCTTTCTTATCCTGTATCGCTTTGATAATGGTTTTGAAAATCTTAGAACTGCGCGTTAACCTCGTTACGGAGCTTTTTTCACGACTCTTTAAAACAGCAAGTGGTTCCAATAATAGATCTGATTTTGTGGATGAATAATGCACAGACGGGAAATCACGCCCATCTGATGGCTATTAAATTACCCCCTTTCGTATACTCTTTTGGCGTCTGGTGGTAACTTCGTCAAAAATAGTAATTCTTTTGGCATCAGCAGGAGCGAAAACACCCCTTGGACAACCGTTTGTGGAATTACCGCAGGTAGATAGTACCAACATCTATGCCATGGAACTTGTTCAGGTAGGAAAGGCAGTCCATGGAACGGCCGTATTTGCGCACGACCAGACCGCGGGCAAGGGGCAACAGGGGAAAACATGGATCAGTGAGCCCCATACCAATATCATCCTGTCCCTGCTGCTGCAACCACAGCCCCTGCACGCTGGTAATGCTTTTGCCCTGAGTACGGCTATTGCCCTGGGTTGTCATGATTTGTTAAAAAAATACGCGGGTGAAGAAAGCCGGATCAAATGGCCCAATGACCTGTACTGGCGTGACAGAAAGGCAGGGGGTATTCTCATCGAAAACCTGATCCGTGGGCATGAATGGCAGTGGTCGGTAGCGGGTATGGGTATTAATATCAATCAAACCAGCTTTCCGGAACAGCAGGGCCGCCCGGTTTCCCTGCGCCAGATAACGGGGAAACGCTTCGATCCGGTTGCGCTGGCCAGGGAATTATGCGGCTATCTCCAGGAACGCTGGCAGCAATTGCAGAACGGGGAAGCGGAAGCACTGTTGGAAGAATACAACCGGCACCTGTTTTTAGCGGGGGAAACCGTTAAACTCAAAAAAGGCAGCCGTGTTTTCCAGTGCAGGATTCAATCGGTTAACCAGTTCGGGGAATTGTGTGTGGAAGGGGCGGCAGAAGATCGTTTCCGGTTTGGAGAAGTGGTCTGGCTGCTCTGATCCTTAAATGGTAGCCAACCGGTCCAGCAGCAGGTTTTTCTTATCCTGCGCCAGGTAAACCTCCGAATCATCATTCATGATCAGGATAAAGTCTTTCTTATCCACTTTCTTGATGTGATTGAGGTTGACGATATAACTGCGGTGGCTCCTCAGAAAACTCCCCGCAGACTCCAGGTACTCAAAGTCGATTAACTTTTTTGTAATGGTGAGTACCCCATGACTCTGGGTATGAATGCGGGTATAACTGCCATCAGCCTGCATGTAAAGGATATCATCCAGCCGGACGATATAAATGGTTTCGGCGGTCTGCAAGACAATCTTTTTCTCCTGGGGATGGTGCATATTCTCCTTCAGTACACGATAGTGTTCGGCTTCTTCCTGCTGGCTATGGTTATCCATGCCTATTTTCTTCAATGCCCGTTCTATATGATCGGGCCGCACAGGCTTGAGGATATAATCCACGGCTGCAATTTCAAAAGCCCGGAGTGAATAATCGCTGTAAGCCGTTACAAAGACTATTTTGAAGCCCACCTGCTGTTCATCAAAAAAATCCAGCAATTCAAAACCGCTGTATCCGGGCATTTCAATATCCAGGAATACCACATCGGGTTTATACTTATGAATGGCTTTGACCGCTTCTGGAACATCTTTACAGGAGGCCAGCACCTCTACTTCGCTGAAATTCTCTTCCAGTAACCCACTCAATGCCTGTCGGGCATTGGGCTCATCGTCCACAATTATGGCTCCCATTTTATGCATAGAACCTCTAAGATAAGAACCGCCCCCGGATGGGTCTTTGCTTTTCATTGATGGATTCCATTTATTTTATGATACAACCTATTTCTTTCACGAAGCACTGGGATCCGTTTCATAAAAGGGCATTATTACCGTAACCCGGGTACCCGAAGGTTCGCCATTTTCATCCTCCAGATCGGTCACCGTATAGCTGATTTCCCGATTATATAAGTTGCTGAACAATACCATCCTTTCTCCCAGGGCTCCGGTGGCAAAACTGGCGGGTTTATTCCGGTTCCTGCTATTGATCTCACCGGCCCTTTTCCGGCCAATCCCATTGTCTTCAATAAGGATGCGGATACCCTCTTCCAGGGGCTCGAAAATTATCTGCAGCTTTTTAGGGCCGTCTTTGTGCAGCAGGCCATGTTTGACCGAGTTTTCAGCAAAAGGCTGTAATAACATGGAGGGAATATAGGCCGCATCCAGGTCCTGGATACCCTGTACCGAGATATCGAAACTAAAACCCTTGTCAAAACGCGCTTTCTCCAGCTCCAGGTACAAACGCAGGTTCTCGATTTCCTCCGACAGTGAGAGGAACTGTTTATCGCTCGACTGTAGGTTTTTGCGCATCAGGTCGCTGAAATTCCCCAGCAGGGCACTGGCTTCAGCCTTCCTGTTACCATATACCAGCCCCTGAACGGTATTCAATACATTGTAGAGAAAGTGTGGGGTCATCTGCGCGCGCAGGGCGGTGAGCTGACTGCGCAACAGCAATTCCTTTACGGATTGTTTCTGTAATAATTGTTTTTTCCAACGGGCCAGTGAAAAAATAATCAGGCCCACAATCAATCCCACGGAAGCAAAAATAAAACCCCAGTGCAACCAGAACGGGGCCCGGATGGTGAAAGAGAAGTTTCTGACTTTGCTGGTATAAAAACCATTGGCATCCATCGCCTGTATCTCAAACCGGTATTTGCCGAAGGGCAGGCGGTTGAAGACAAAACTGCTGGCATAGGGGTCTGATTTTTTCCATGCCGAATCGGCTCCCAGTAAACGGTAACGGTATTGTAAGGTGGCGGGGGAAATATAATGCAGGGCATCGGCCTGGATGAGGATATTGCGCACACCATAGCCCATGGAAGTATCATTACTGATTTTTGCGCCATTACAAAACACCTGCAAGTCGGGAAAACGAATGGTTTCTTCCTGTTTACTCACCAGTGCGCTGCGTACAATCACCCCCTGGGTAGTAGCAATCCACAACTGGTTCTTATCCAGTACAAAATCATTGACAATGATATTCGCGAGGTTATTCTCGGTAAAAATATCATTCACTTTCCTGCCATCCAGGTCTATCTGCTGAATGCTTTCATCCGTCAATACCCATAATTTCCCATTGCCGTAAACGCATTTGCGGATATTATTGCTGCGTAATCCATTACCCTGTGTATATTTTTCGGTTGCCAGGGTACCATTAACAATGATCACCCCATCGGTAGATGTACCCACGGCCAGCTGGCCATCGGGCATTTCAGTAATACTGGTTCCGGTGATGGATTTTCCGCCTGCATCCTTGATGATACGGATGGTACCATCGTAATGGTATTCATACAGGTCATCAATATAAGCCACCCAGAAACGATCCTGTCGTTTTGAAATTTCAACTGCTGTACTGCGCTTTAAACGAAGAAGTATGGCGCTGAAATCGTCTCCATTAGGCAGGGCAAAAGCCAGTTTTTCATACAGTTTGCAATTACGGTCCGGCATTTTATCTGCTTTACCGTAGGCGTCTTTCATGATATAGGTTCCCTGGAAGGATGCCACGATGAGGTTGCCGAAGCGATCTTTAGCGGCACTCTTGCCGAAATAGCGTTTCTCCAGCGGTGCAGCTTGATTATCGGCAAGTACATATCGGTTGGACACCAGTTTCTGGTGGGCATAATCGTAGTACAGAAATTCTATCTCCCTTGATTGTGGCAGGTCATACCGGAAAAAACGATTCTCTTTTTTTTGCATCACCGCAATCTGTCCCGTACTGCTGCCAACAGCTATGCGGTCGCCGGGCAGGTTTAGTATGCGTGTGATATTGTTCTGATCATCGGGCTTCTTGAAAAAATCATACTGCACGGTTCCAAGCGACGGACAAATAAAGAGTCCGTTATCCAGGGTACTCACCCAATAATTGCCCTGATAATCTTTAACCACATCTGTTACCGTTTTGCCGGGGAAATAATTCACTGCTTTGCCGGTGGTTGGATCCCAGCGATAAGCCCCTTTTAATGTACAGATCCAGGTTTCACCCGGTGCCGATACGGTATAATGCAACATGAATTCATTGTTGGGTATCTGCACTGCTGGTATTGACGTTGGTACGCCCTCGTGTACCATAAAATTTTTACTCCGGTTAGTGCCCATACTACCCCCATACAGGTATTCGCCATCGAATGACATGAACAAATCCCGCGACACGAGGCCTATCTTTTTCCAGCTGAACCCCCGCTGATTAACGGTAAGCAGCCATCCGGAATAGGTATAGGCACATACACCGTCTTTGGTAGCCTGGGAAAATACAAAGACGGTATTGTTGAGTGGTCTGATCTGGCTGCGGAACTTCCCTGTTTTTTTATCAATCGCATATAAGCCATGAAATGAATTCAGCCATACATCATTGCCCCTGACCGTGAGGTTGAGGAAATTGGTATTGAAGTCGGCGGGCACATCCCTGATCGTAAAATTGCGCAGGGTATCTCTTTCCAGGCGGAAAATCTCTTTGTAAAAATTCATACACCAGATGGTTCCCTCCTCATCTTCCCGCAGATAACCCAGTCCATTTGTTTTGGTACTGTCGAACGGAATACGTGTGAAGGTCCGGCCATTGAAACGGTAAAGGCCTTTATCGGTCGATAACCACATATACCCGTTTTTGGTGGCCAGCATATCGAATATTACCTGTGTGCCCAGCTGATCGGCAAAAACGGGTCTGTGTATGTATGGATATTGCGCTTTCAGCGGCATCGCAGCCGCCCCACAGATCAGTAAGCCCATCAATATCCGGAATGCTCGCATGTGTTGTGTTGGTTCCTGGCCCAAATTAACTTAATGAAAACCACATACATAGCATTTATTTATCAGATAATGACATTATTTTCCTGAAAAGAATAGGCCTTTAAAAAAAATTAAGTGGTTTTGGTGTAAAAAAACCAGTGTTTCGCAAAAGAGGGCCAAAAACAGGCTGTCTGGGTACGAACTTGCACTCATTACTTAAAAGTAATAATTGGGGGTAAGAGAGCTGCAAACACATGCAGCTTTCTTCATTTATGGACCTTCCTCATTTCCGGCTTAATTTGCGGTCGAATATTTATCCCTTCCCCAATTATGGATCAACCCATCAAACTCACCCAGTTTTCCCATGGCGCCGGCTGTGGCTGTAAGATTGCCCCTTCTGTTCTGGAGCAGATGTTATCTGGTATCAATAGCACCGGTCCGCATGAACGCCTGCTGGTAGGCAATAGCAGTAAAGATGATGCCGCCGCCTATGACCTGGGCAATGGTCAGGCACTGATCAGTACCACCGATTTTTTCATGCCCATTGTTGACGATGCATTTGCTTTTGGCAAAATTGCTGCCGCCAATGCCATCAGTGATGTTTATGCCATGGGTGGTCAACCCATACTGGCCATTGCCATCCTTGGCTGGCCCGTAGATAAACTTCCGGCAGACCTGGCCCGGGAAGTCATCGACGGCGCCCGTACCATTTGTGCAGAAGCGGGTATACCACTGGCAGGTGGACATAGCATTGATTCGCCCGAACCCATTTTCGGACTGGCAGTGAACGGACTGGTGGCCACGGAAAACATCAAGCGGAATAATACGGCGCAGGCGGGCGACCTGCTCTTGTTAACCAAACCACTGGGTGTGGGTATTCTGTCTACTGCCCAAAAAAGAGCCGTGCTCGAGCCCGAACACGAAACCATTTTCCTGAACCAGCTGATGCAACTGAACACCATTGGTGCGAGGCTGGGGGCTGTTCCGGGTGTGCATGCCATGACAGATGTAACCGGCTTTGGTTTACTGGGCCACCTGATAGAAGTTTGTCAGGGTAGCGGACTTGGTGCCGAATTATGGTACAGTAAGGTTCCGGCATTGGAAGCTGCCCGCGGATACCTGGCACAACGCATTGTACCCGATGCTACATACCGCAACTGGAACAGCTACAGCAAGGAAACTGCTTTTGGTACCGGCGTGAATGTGATGGAAGCATTTAACCTGCTGCCAGATCCACAGACAAACGGAGGTTTGCTTATTGCTGTTTCACCCGATGCGCTGGAAACCGTACAGCATATTTTGAAGGAAGCAGGACTGGCTGATTTTGCAGAACCCATCGGTTGCTGCACTGCACGGGGAGAAAAAACAATAACTGTTCTGGCTTAATAACGGCGCGGCAACCAAATTTCAGAAATCATGGCACGGATGCTGCCCTGCCCACGTTCTTCGAAGTATGCTACGGGGAGGGATACAATTGTTCCGTGTTCGGTTAATCTGTTTTGCTGATCCCCGGTTAATGATTTTACTGCTTGCTCACTCATCAACAGCAGTGGTTCTCCCGCGGTATTCTGTAACTGTACCATGTTACCGGCATACAAATGTGCCTGATCCAGCGTAAAAGAAATGGGTTGATGTCCTGTGGAAATCAGCAGCTGCCTGACCGCCATCTGCTCCATATCATCTGTGAATGCTTCTTCACAAATCCAGGCATGATGGTTGCCGATGCTTAATATGTTATTGGTATAGTTCACGGTTTTACCATGGCGGTCGCGCGCGTGAAATACCATGGCTTTGTATTGGTGTGCTGCTGCAAATTTTTCCAGTACCGCTACATGGGTTTTGGCGGATAAACAGGCATACATCAACCGATGGGTATGATCCATGACCATGCTGCCCGTTCCCTCCAGGAAAAAACCTTCTGCTTCATATTCACTCCAGTCTTCTATATCGCGCACCTGAAACCTGGCGGCCAGGTCCTGCAGGATATCATCTCTTTTTTCTTCCCGCCGTCCGGGCAACTGCATGGGTAATATGGCTACCGTACCATCGGGCAGGGTGCATAACCAGTTGTTCACAAAAACAACATCAACGGATCCGGTGTCTGTATGGTCTTCATACAATAAGACTTCTACACCCGCATCCTGCAATAATCCGCTTACACGATCAAATGCCTGTTGGGCCTGGCTACCGGCAGAAGCAGCCGGTCGTATCATAATAATGGAATCAGGTAGTTGCATGGAAAGCGGCGGCAATGGCATCTATTCGTTTTGAGAGGGTATGATCCAGTTCAGTAACAATATCTCCGGCATCATGGGTATTCAGCCAGACTTCCACACGGTTCCAGACATTGGTCCAGCGTGGATGATGATTCATTTTTTCTGCTTCCATGGCCACACGTGTCATGAATGCAAACGCCTCCGAAAAATCACGGAATTGAAACTGGCGGTACAAAGTGTTATTGACTTCTGTCCACATAACCAGGGGTTGAATTATTAAAAAACCATGTTTCCTTTATTGCGTATCTGCTCATTGGTGAGTTCGGCCACCAGTTGTACGCCATTGAGGCTTTTTACCGATTGCCGTATCCAGTCGCACCGGTCATTATCCACCCAATCGCCTTTCATGAGCCAGAGAAAATCCATGTGCCTGAATTCGGGCAACAGGTACTCCCCATCGAACTGGTTGTGGTAGAGATAATGTACCAGAAAACTATTGGGCTCCCTGGATTCATATACGCCGAAATAATAACTGCGGTCTTTTTTGCGCAGGTGAATTTCAATACCCGGATTTAAGCGGAACTGGTACCCCAACTGGTTATTGAGTTGCAGGCAGAACTGATAGTTTTTCAATGGTGCCGTAATACCCAGCAAACGGGTATCATCGAAAAAATCATCGTTCAACTCATCAATATTCAGCCGCAGCTTCATAATGGCTATTAAAAAGTTATTTCAAAAGTCTTTTCTTCGGAGCCCCGCCTGATGCGCAACTGTGTCTTATCACCTTTATTGAATTTCTTCAGCGATTGCATATAACTCATCACATCTACAAATTTGAATTCTCCCAGTTGCAACAATATATCTCCTGCCTGCAGGCCTGTTTTTTCTGCCAGCTTACCCGGCACAACGCCATCTACACGTACGCCCGTTCCGCTGTATCCATAATCCGGCATGATTCCCAGGCTTACTGTAAAGGTAGCCCGTCCCACTTGCGGTTCTGCGGTTTTGGCAAAACTTAATTTCCCTTTTGTGTCGGCAGCCCCAATCAGGTTGTATACCAGTTTCACCACTTCCCGCTGTCCGGCATAATTAATCTTATCCCAGTCGTCACTGGCTTTATGGTAATCGGCATGACTACCTGTAAAGAAAAACTGGACCGGTATATTGGCGCGGTAGAAACTGGCATGATCACTGGGGCCGCTACCGGTACTGTCGAAATGGGTGCGCAGGGTGGTGGGCAGGGTTTTCCATAATTCACCCCATACCGGCGAGGTTCCATAACCACCAACTGTAAGTTTGTGGGTCGTATCATACCGACCTACCATATCCATATTAATCATGTAATTGGGGCTGATTTTTACGGTCGGGTGTTCTAACCAGTATTTGCTGCCGAACAGTCCGAGTTCTTCCCCGGAAAAATGAATGATGAGGTAATTGTTTCCCGCCGGGGCTTTGGTCTTGAGCATGGCTGCCAGTTCCATGAGGGCTGCGGTACCGCTGGCATTATCATCGGCACCATTGTGGATGGCGTGGGCAGTATCCAGTGCATTTTTATCTTCCCCATAACCCAGGTGATCGTAGTGGGCGCCCAGGATAACGGTGTGTGGTGCATTATTGTTGATGAATGCAACCACATTATGTGCCTGTCTTGTTTTTTCTGAAATGGACACTTTCAGTTCCATGGGCAGGCTGGCGGATGGGTCGGAGAAATGGTTTCTGAATCCTTCCGCAGTGATATACAACACCGGTATGGCCGAAGGGGTTGTTTTATCGTTTTTATTGAACTGTACATTATCGGTAATGCTGGTACTATTGTATACGAGTAATGCTGTTGCTCCTTTTGTTCGTACAGATTCGGCCTGTTTGCGGATGACTTCATCCACATCGAAATGGGGATTGTTCCTGTTTTCTTCGAGTATTTCTTTGAGATCCAGGAACCAGGGTTGTCCTTTTTCACTCAGTACCATCGCAGGTTTGGATGCCAGGCTGCCCTGGGCGCTGTAGGCGAGGGGGAAATATTCTTTCATGACCATCAGTTCGCGGTCGCGCACCCACCAGGTGGTGGTGGCGTCTATCTTTTTCCCTTCATTGATTTCAAAAGGCTGTACATAACCGTTGCTGCCGGCAGCGGGAATGCCCAATTGCTGATAATATTGTACCAGGTATTCCATGGCCATGGTTTCGCCACGGGTACCGGTTCTGCGTCCCTCCAGTTGATCATCGGCCAGGTACTGCACATGTTTTTGCAGGTTGGCCAGTAAAGTGGCATCTGCTTTTTCTGCTGCCAGCCTTTGTTTGCGCTTGCTCTGCGCCAGGGTTAGGAGGGGTAAAAAACATAAAACGAGGACTAATTTCTTCATATCAGCGATTGTTTGCAGGGCAAAAGTACGATGGTAAACTCCGGTGAACAATAGCTGTTGCCCATGTCTACCAATTATTCAGGATACCGCTGATCCCGATTCTGTTCCCGATCTCGTAACTACCTGCTTTTCTTTGCACCTACTTTTGCAGACATTTGAACCCATTGGCATCTCGCCCCTTACATATAGCCCTTGTAGGAAACCCCAATAGCGGGAAAAGCTCTCTGTTCAACAGCCTGACCGGCCTGAACCAGAAAGTGGGCAATTTTCCGGGGGTAACGGTCGACAAAAAAACGGGCACACTTTCATTCGATCATCACCAGAAAGCCGAATTGATAGACCTGCCGGGTACCTACAGCCTCTATCCGCGCCGCGCCGATGAATGGGTGGCTTACCAGGTACTCATGGGTACCGATCCGGATGTGAAAGCCGATGTGGTTCTGCTGGTAGCTGATGCCAGTAACCTGAAACGCAATCTGCTCTTCTGTAGTCAGATCATTGATCTCAAAATACCCGTGGTGATGGCCCTCACCATGAATGATATTGCCGCCAAAAAAGGAATACGGATTGATATTGCCGGACTGGAAGCCGAATTGGGTATTCCGGTGATACCGGTAAACCCGCGGAAAAACAAGGGTATACCCGAGCTGAAAAAAATCCTGCAGCAGGTATCACGTAACAATACTGCGACACAGAACCGCGACTTTATTGATACCGGCAAACTGGCCAATACAGCTGTAACGGGTATGCAGGAGCTGATGCCCGGGCTCAGCGATTATGCAGCCATTCATTACCTCATTAATCACGAGCATTTTCCGTTAGAACACCGTATGCAGGAGGCAATTGAACAGGTGGAAAAAGATACCCAGTTCAATCCTACCAAAACACAGGCGGAAGAAATCATGCAGCGTTATACCCGCATCCGGCAGATCATGCAGCAGAAAGTATTGGAGCCCGGACCGCTGGAGAAAAAACTTTTTACGGATAAACTGGATAATCTCTTATTACACCATGTATGGGGGTATGTGATTTTGCTGGTGGTGCTTTTCCTGCTTTTTCAGAGTATTTTCTGGCTGGCTGTTTACCCCATGGATGGTATTGAATGGTTATTTACCCAAACCGGCAGCTGGCTGGGTGCGCATTTACCCGAAGCCTGGTGGAGCGATCTGATCATTAATGGTCTGGTGGCAGGTTTGAGTGGGATCCTGGTATTTGTACCGCAGATCATGCTTTTATTCGGACTGATCACCATACTGGAAGACACGGGTTATATGGCCAGGATCAGCTTCCTGAGCGACCGGCTGATGCGTAAGGTAGGCTTGAATGGCAAAAGCGTTATGCCCATGGTGAGTGGTTTTGCCTGCGCCGTTCCAGCCATCATGAGTGCCCGCAATATTGAGAATAAAAAGGAACGGCTGCTCACCATACTCATTACCCCGTTGATGAGCTGCAGTGCGCGATTGCCGGTATACACGATCCTCATCTCACTGGTGATTGATGATAAATATTATTTTGGATTCCTCAGTCTCCAGGGTCTGGTGATGATGGCTTTATACCTGCTTGGTACCGTGATGGCACTGGTTGTGAGTTATGTAATGAAGTGGTTTATTAAAATCCAGGAAAAGAGCTTCTTCATCCTGGAATTACCCATTTACCGGGCTCCCCGCTGGAAAAATGTGGGTATCACCATGATTGAAAAAGCGCGCATTTTTGTAACCGATGCCGGTAAAGTGATTATGATCATCAGCCTTTTGTTATGGTTCCTCAGCAATTATGGTCCCGGTGATGGCATGGCCCGAACAGAAACCAAATACGCAACGCTCATACAGCAGATGCCCGGTAAGACCGATTCATTGCAGAAACACCTGGCTACCGAAAAACTACAGGCTTCTTATGCAGGTGTTTTGGGTAAAGCCATAGAACCTGCGATCACCCCCCTGGGCTTTGACTGGAAAATTGGCATTGCCATTATCACTTCATTTGCAGCACGTGAAGTATTTGTGGGAACCATGGCCACTTTATACAGTGTAGAAGAATCGGATGATGCTTCCTTGCGGGAGAAACTGCAGGCAGCCAGGCATGCCGATGGCAGACCTGTTTATACCCTCGCAGCCGCATTATCCCTGATGGTATTTTATGTACTGGCCATGCAGTGCATGAGTACACTGGCTGTGGTGAAACGGGAAACCAAAACCTGGAAATGGCCGGTATTTCAATTCGTATACATGACCGTACTGGCCTATAGCATGAGCTGGCTTACCTATATCCTCTTCAGTTAGACTAACGGGAATAATAATCCCAGAGTAATTTCGACAGCTTGCGGGTGAGTACCCAGGCTTCATTGGTTGGTCCCCAGCTTTTATCCTGGTTATTTTTGGTACAGATACAGAATACATATTCCACATCATCACCATTAACGTACAATACCTCGCTTCTGCTGGCATCTACGGCTCCATTTTTACTGGCTACAAAAATACCTGCGGGTACTTGTGAGAGGGCTTCTTCATCCCAGTAATTGCGACCCAGTAAACGCAGCATCTGCTCACTGCTGCTATCGCTCAGGATTTGGCGGCGGGAGATCTGTTCAAACAGGGTTGCCATTTCGCGGGGAGAAGTCTGTCCCCATCCATAAATTTTGCGGATATCTTCCCTTCCGGGTGTACGGCTGTTTACACGGGTAACTTTATATCCGAGGCTGTCCATGATGGCATTGATGCGGGTGCCGGTACCAGCCAGTCCCTGCAACCATAAACTGGCTGTATTATCGCTCGTGGTGAGCATGAGCATCATGACTTTACTCAGGTCGATCTTTTCATTGTTTTTAAAAGAGCCCAGTATATCTACGCCTTCATACAATAATGAGTCTTTGTAAGTAAGCGACTGGTGGTAATTCAATTCGCCCCTGGCTATTTTATCCATGATGCCAATGAGAATGGGCACTTTAACCATACTGGCGGTGGGAAAAACCGTATCAGCATGGAGGGCGGCTATTTTATTTTTTTTCAGATCATGTACATAGATGCCGATATCACCCTTGTAGCCCTGAACGAGGGTTTCCAGTTGCTGTTGGAGTTTGCGGTCTGTTTTCTGTGCCTGTGTCTGCAGGCAAGAAAACGCGAGGAAAACGAAAAGCAGTTGTTTCATGTAATGGTTATTGGGCAAACAAATTACTGCTTTTACCCGATACCTCAGATTTCCATCAGAGTAGTCCCCACTGCTCCAGTATTTCCGCTGCATGTTTTTTGGAAACGGGCTTCTGTATGATGTGTTTTAGTTTGCCCTGCTCATCGATCAGAAAAGTGGTGCGGATGGTACCCATGAATTCGCGGCCCATGAATTTTTTCAGTTGCCATACCCCATATTTTTCATGAATCTTCAGATCGGTATCTGCAATCAAAGGAAAAGGAAGGCTGTACTTGGTTTCAAATTTTTTATGGCTTTTACTGTCGTCTGAGCTTATGCCAATGACCTGTATACCTTTTGCTGCGAGCAGTGCAAAATTATCGCGCAGGTTACAGGCCTGATCGGTACAGGTAGGGGTATTATCATGCGGATAGAAGTATAAGGCGATCTTTTTCCCCTTAAAATCTGCCAGGGCAATGGTATCTCCGTTTTGATCCACTCCTTTGAACTGCGGTGCTTTATTCCCAACTTTCGGCAAAGCCATACTGTTTTTTGCTGCAAAGGTAATGGGTAGCTACCGGGCAGGGGTTTACGGTAAACGGAATACATATCGATACCGGCTGTTTAGACCAGTCCGGAATCCGGACCCTTCCCAATCTATTTCCGGTTTCCAGCGGCATAATATTGTAAATTATGCAATGTGTTCAGGCCAAATGCTGGTGTTTAAGGCATCAATCCATTAAATTTTAGGGGTATGTACCTGGAA
>JAACZQ010000090.1 GCA_009996675.1 Chitinophagaceae bacterium | reverse complement strand
ATTACCGGTTATGTAGCTGGTATTTACATGCGCGGCATTCGTTTTGGTTTTGTGCCCACTACTTTACTGGCCATGGTAGATGCAGCTATTGGTGGGAAAAACGGCATTGATGTAGGCGTCTATAAAAATATGGTAGGCCTGATCCGGCAACCTGAATTTCTGCTGTATGATGTGAGCCTGCTGAAAACATTACCAAAAGCAGAATGGCAAAATGGTTTCGCGGAAATCATCAAACATGCGGCAATTAAAGATGCGGCACTGTTTCAGGAACTCGAAACCCATCGGTTATCGGACTACAAAAAAGATCCGGTACTGCTTGCTGCACTGATTGAACGGAATGCAAAAATCAAACTCAAAGTAGTCGCTGCCGATCCATATGAAAAAGGAGAACGTAAACTGCTGAATTTTGGCCATACCCTGGGTCATGCCATTGAAAATATGTATGAGCTGAGTCACGGACAGGCCATCAGTATCGGAATGACTTATGCCGCGGTCTTCTCCCAGCAACTGAAAGGCTTTGCTGAAACAGAAAGACTGGTGAAACTGCTGACCCGTTATGGCTTGCCGGCATTCGCTGCATTTGATAAACGGAAAGCATTTAAGGTGCTGCAAAAAGACAAAAAGAAGCAGGGTCAGCAAATACATTATATACTACTGGAAAAAACGGGTAAGGGGGTTGTGCAACCACTGCCACTCACTGAACTGGAAGCTATTTTCAAACAAATTCAATAAGCCGGTCAGGACTGACTGGCCATCGATTCGGATATGATTGTTCGTGTACAACCTTCCTCATTACAGGGTACTATAACAGCTCCTGCCAGCAAGAGCAGCATGCAGCGTGCCTGTGCCGCAGCTTTGTTGCGTGGTGGTGTGACTATTTTGGATAATCCCGGCCACAGCAATGATGACCTGGCTGCCAGGGATGTGATCACCAAACTGGGTGCAACACTCACTGATCTGCCGGATGGCCGTTTAGAGATCAGTTCCAACGGGGTAAATCCGGTGCAAACCACGATTGATTGTGGTGAGAGCGGATTGGGTATTCGTATGTTCACACCCATTGCCGCGTTGAGTGCAGCATCGTTAACGATTACCGGTTCGGGCAGTTTGCAGACCCGCCCCATGCATTTTTTTGATGAGATCCTACCACAACTGGCTGTACAGATTGAATCGCATTCGGGTAAACTGCCTTTGCAGATACAAGGCCCCCTGCAACCCGCCGATATAACAGTAGATGGATCACTGAGCTCACAATTTTTAACCGGCTTACTCATGGCTTATGCCGCCAGTAATGCCCAGGGTGTGACAATAACCGTGAAGGATCTTACCAGCAAACCCTATATCGATCTCACGCTGCGGGTGCTGGAATCTTTCGGCTGGCTGGTTAGTCATGAACAGTATGAACGTTTCCATTTTAAGGGGAATACTACCCAACCGGCACCAGTGCGGCATTATACCGTGGAAGGTGACTGGAGCGGGGCAGCTTTTTTACTGGTTGCCGGTGCTATTGCCGGGCCTGTTGTGGTGAAGGGCCTGGATGTATATTCCACCCAGGCCGATAAAGCCATATTGCAGGCATTGATGGATTGTGGTTGTCGCCTTTCTGTTGAAGCGGATACAATCACCGTGAGCCCGCTGCCACTGCAGGCTTTTCACTTCAATGCAACCGATTGTCCCGATCTTTTTCCGCCCCTGGTAGCCCTGGCTGCGTATTGCGAAGGGACTACTGTGATTGAAGGGGTGCACCGCCTGGCACATAAAGAAAGCGACCGGGCGCTTACACTTCAGGAAGAGTTTGGTAAATTGGGGGTGACTATTACTTTTCAGGATGACCTGATGCTGATCCGGGGCGGTGAACCAGTCAAGGGAGGAACCGTTCATTCCCGGCACGATCACCGCATTGCCATGGCTTGTGCTGTTGCGGCTTTGAAAGCGCAAGCGGTTGTGGTGATTGAAGAAGCCCAGGCCATCAATAAATCCTATCCGGATTTCTTTACCGATCTGGCGGGATTGGGAGGGGGAGTGAGTGAGTAGTGAGTAGTCAGTGGTGAGTAGTGAGTGGGTATTGCTAAATCAAAAAATCGAAGATCAAATAATCAAACATCATTAATTCCTCAAACCTTGAATTCATTCGGACGCATATTTCGGATCCATATTTTTGGAGAATCGCATGGTCATTGTGCCGGTATAACCATTGATGGTTGTCCGGCCGGACTGGCATTGCCGGAAGCTGATTTCCTGGCTGACCTCGAACGCCGGAAGGGTGGTGTGCTGAAAGGAACCACACCCAGGCAGGAAGAAGATAAACCTATTTTCCTGTCGGGCTTATTCCAGGGCAAAACAACCGGTGCACCTATTACCATCATTTTTGAGAATAAAAACACGCGCAGTGGTGACTATGAAAAACAGCGAGATGTACCCCGGCCGGGTCATGCTGATTTTACGGCGCATGTTAAATATGGCGGGCATGAGGATTTCCGTGGCGGTGGTCATTTCAGCGGCAGGCTTACCGTTTGCCTGGTGGCTGCGGGTGTGATTGCAAAAAAACTGCTGACGGGTATGCAGGTGCAGGCTTCCATACTGGAGATTGGTGGGGAAGCGGATATCGACAAAGGCCTGCAGCGTGCTATTGATGCGAAAGACAGTATTGGTGGTATTGTGGAATGCCGGGTAAATGGAATGCCTGTTGGACTGGGGGAACATTTCTTTGATTCACTTGAGTCGCTGCTGGCGCATGCTGTGTTTTCGATCCCGGCGGTGAAGGGTATAGAATTCGGTGCCGGCTTTGCTGCGGCCCGGATGTTTGGTTCTGAACACAATGATGCTATTGTGGATGCGGCAGGCACTACCCGTACCAACCATGCCGGTGGGGTAGTGGGAGGTATTTCCAATGGCAATGAATTGATATACCGCGTGGTGGTGAAACCCACTTCATCTACCCCCAAAGAACAGCAGTCCTGGAACTGGGATACCCAGGCAGTAGAACCATTTGCCGTACGCGGCAGACATGATCTCTGCATTGCACTCCGGGTGCCTGTTGTACTGGAAGCCGTTACTGCCCTGGTACTGGCTGACCTGATGCTGCTGGAACAAAAAATCAACAGGGTGCTCTAATTTTTTAAACAGATTATTTCATGGAATCCAATTACATCTATCATATTACTACGGCTGCCCAATGGGAACAGGCCAAACAAAAAGGACAATACGAAGCCGATTCACTGGCTACGGAAGGATTTATTCATTGCAGTACGGCCGATCAGGTAGCTGGTGTGCTGGAACGTTATTACCAGGGACAAACCGGTCTGGTTAAGCTGAAGATTGAAAAAGACCTGGTGGAACGCCCCCTGATTTTTGAACTGGCTACCTCCATCAACGAAGTATTTCCGCATATCCATGGTCCCATCAACCTCAACGCTGTTGTTGAAGTAACACCCGTTTAAGATGCATAGCCATACCATCAATGCTTCTATTCAGATTGTACCGGTACTGACCGATAAACATCCTTATGCCTGGGTAGATGAAGCTATTGAAGTGATCAAAGCATCCGGCATTGCGTATGAAGTAGGGCCTTTTGCCACCGTGCTCGAAGGCGACTATGCTTCCGTGATGGAAGTGATCCATGCGGTGAATGAATACCTCTGCAGCAAGGGTTGTGCCGAATGGATCACCAACCTGCAGATACAGATACGCAGTGCGGGCCCCATTACCGGTGAAGAGAAAACGGCCCCCCATCGCCCCTGACCCGTGCTTTTCTTACCAGATCCAGTTATTGTAAACCCGTTCTCCCCAATACGCATATTTGGCTTTCCGGGCATACCGGGTGTCGTGCAGTACGGTATGAATAAACCCGTTCCTCGCCACCTGCTCGGTATGGTAAATCAGCGCAGCCGGGTTCTTTTTCAGGTGTATATCCACCTGCCCGCGCAGGGCCTTGAAATGTATGAACAGGGAATCTTCCTGCCGGGTAAAATCCATGGTACGGGCTAAGGAACGCTGCATCCACTGGGTACGGTACCAGGTGCCGCCATGCGGACTAACCAAGGGTTTCCCGTTAAAAAAAACCACACTATCGTTATAGGCCAGGACCGATAAGCGGTGTTGCCTGGATTGGTTCAGCCAGTGGGAGAGTTTTTCGGTATGCATGGAGTCTTCATAGCCATAATCGCTGTCAATGAATGCAATAGCATTGATTACTTCAGGTATTGCTTCAACTGCATCAAGGTAGCCAAAGAGCAAACTACCCCCTCCGCTATGGCTGTTCAGCATGGCTTTGGGCTTATAAGCCTTGTAGGAGCCGATGAGGGAATCAACCACCCGTCTGATTTCAGCGGGTCTTTCTGGGCCCAGTCGTTTCCAGGCGGGCCAGCTTTTGAGCTGGTTGGCCAGGTAAATAACCACTACCTGCTGGTCCTGCATGATGCTGCGTATATACCGGGTTTGGGCAGCAATATGCTGGATATCGTAATGCCAGTCGTCCCCGGCTTCTATTTTCTTACCCATGGTCCATTCGATACTGTTGCCATTGGGCAGGGCGAAGAAAATGAGCTGGGTAGGCCGGTTGGTCCGGAGGGTTGCCGGTTCGTTAATACGGATGATCATCCCGTTGGAAGGGTTATTGATCTCCCTGTTTTGTTCGGACAGGGGCCCGGTTGCTGTCGGCGCTTTTGTCTTGCAGCCCGCGAATACCAGGAGAAGTATAAAAGTTATTATATTTTTTAATAAATATTGATTAATAGTCACTTACTGATGTTTATTGATCTATTTAATTGATTTTGAATGCTTCTGGCATAATGTTTGACTATACAGGGAGCCTGTCCGGCCGCTATAAAGGTAACGGGCAGCCCTGATCTGCATGAAATATATTGCCTATATATCAACCATTTTGGTCTTGCTCTGGCTGGGGGCCGGGGCCCGTGTACCAGCAGGTTGGCATCGCTTACCGCTCACAGATACGATACCTGCCGATACCATACAGCCGGTTATTACCGATACCGTGCATACCCCGGATTCCCTGTTAACATTGCTGGGTAAGCCCATCCAGGGCAGTGCCAGTTACTACAGCCCCAAGTTTGAGGGGCGTAGAACGGCTTCGGGTATGGTCTTCACCCATAGGGGTTTTACCGCCGCCAGTAATCACTTCCCCTTACATACAAGGGTAAAAGTAACCAACCTGCTGAACAATAAAAGTGTGATTGTACTGATCAATGATCGTATGCATCCGCGCATGAAAAGAAAAGGCAGGGTGGTAGACCTTACCCGCAGCGCTGCTGATTCCCTCGATTTTTTGGCTGCCGGACTGGCCCGGGTATCCGTTCAGCCCGTGGAAGAGCTGAAAAAAATTAAATGGGAATAACTTAGGAATAACTTAAACTTATCATAATTTTCAGAAAATCAGAATCTGCCTGTATTTTTGTCCCAATTATTAAAAAACTGTTTATGAAGAAACTGCTTTTTTCTTTCATAGCTGCAGGGTTGGTTGTAACTGGCTTCGCTCAAACCACGCCCATTAGCTATAAAAAAAGACCCACCCTGGGTGTTAACTTTATGATGAAGGATATGCTTACCGCCGGACGCATCAGCAGTGCCGGTAGCGTTTCATCCGTTATCACCAATAAGCAATGGGCTAAATTCCAGGAAATGGACCCGGGATTGAGTGTACAATACTTTGAGGGGCTTAGTGAGTATGTGGATTTTCAGGCTACCCTGGGCGGTTCCTTCGTAAAATACCCTTTCTCTTCCAAGTCTGGCATCACACCTCCCAGCAGCAGCAAATTCCTGCTTGAACTGGATGCAGCTGTTAACCTGAAACTGCTGACTGATAAATATTTCCTCGTTCCTTACCTGTCTTTCGGTGTGGGAACTTCTATGTATGCCGGTTCTTATTTTGCAGCCTATGCACCTGCTGCTGCCGGTTTACAAATCAACCTGGGTGAAGGTACTTTCGTAAACACGCAGTTCACTTATAAAGCCGCTATCTCTGACCTGGCTGTTAACCACCTGAACTATTCTATTGGCATCGCTTCTCCCATCAAGGAGAAAAAAGAACCCGTTATCGTAACACCTCCGCCTGCTCCTGCACCGGTTGTTGAAAAAGATACCGATGGTGATGGTATCCTCGATAAGAACGACAAATGCCCCACTGTTCCCGGTACCGCCAAATATGATGGTTGCCCTGTACCTGATACCGATGGTGATGGCATCAACGACGAAAACGACAAATGCCCCACTGTTAAAGGTCTGGCTAAATACAATGGCTGTCCCATCCCCGATACCGATAAAGATGGTATTAACGATGAAGAAGACAAATGTCCCACTGTAGCCGGTGTTGCCCGCTACCAGGGTTGTCCTGTTCCTGATACCGATAAAGATGGTATTAACGATGAGGAAGACAAATGTCCCACTATCCCCGGTGTGAAAGAAAACAATGGTTGTCCTGCCATTAAGGATGAAGAAAGTAAATACCAGCGCCAAGAATATCTTCTTCGTAACTGGTAGCGCTAAACTGCAGCCCAAGTCTTTCAAAGCACTGAATGAAGTGGCAGCCATCCTGAAAGAAGATGCCAACCTGAAACTGGATATTGAAGGTCATACCGATAATACCGGTACCGACAAAATCAACGTACCCCTGAGCCAGAATCGTGCTAAATCAGTATTCGATTACCTGGTGAACAAAGGTGGTATTGATGCCGGTCGCCTTTCTTCTGAAGGATATGGTTCTTCCAAGCCGGTGGCTGACAATAAAACAGCCAAAGGCCGTGGTCTGAACAGAAGAGTTGAAATGAAGCTGAAATACTATTAATCGTTTTAGCCTATAGTAAAGCGGCTGTCTGTGTAAACAGACAGCCGCTTTTTTTTGCGATAGCCGTAGCTGTCGGTTGTTTACAGGATATTGACTTCGCGTTCGAGTTGTATGCCAAACTTCGACAAAACGCTTTGCAGGATATCTTCGGAGAGGTCCCAGATCGCTTTACCGGAGGCATGGCCATGGTTCACCAGTACCAGCGGCTGTAATGCATGACAGCCTGCATCGCCCTTCCGGTATCCTTTCCAACCGCATTGTTCAATGAGCCAGGCTGCGGGTACTTTGTATGAGCCGGCATCTATGGCAAAACCGGGAATGGTGGGGTAGCTTAACTGAAGCTGTTGGTACAGGGTTGCGTCAACAACGGGGTTTTTGAAAAAACTGCCGGCATTACCCATAACGGCAGGATCAGGCAGTTTGCTTTGCCGGATGCGAATGACGGCGTTAGCAATGCTTTTACAATCCGGTTCCTGTACACCCATGCGTTCCAGTTCCGCGGCAATGGCGCCATAGGAAGTATGGTATACCGGTTTTTTGGGTAAACGAAAACGCACACTCAGGATGATGAACTGGCCCTTCAAAGCGCGTTTAAAGACGCTTTCCCGGTATCCAAAAGCACAATCACGGGCAGTAAATACCTGCAGGGAACGATCGCCGATATGCCAGGCTTCCAGGGAATGGAACAGGTCTTTGATTTCAACGCCATAGGCACCAATATTCTGCATGGGTGAAGCACCCACCAGGCCGGGAATCAGGCTCAGGTTTTCCAGACCGGCATAACCGTGTTCAATGCAATACAGTACCAGCTCATGCCAGACTTCACCGGCCATGGCTTTGATATGCCAGTAGTCCTGGTCTTCCTCAATCACTGAAATGCCTTTTAGCTGATTCCGTAAAACAAGTCCGGGAAAATCCTGCGTCAATAAAATATTGCTGCCACCACCCAATACCAGCAGCGGTAAACCCTGTACCTGTTTGCTTTCATACAACAGGGTCTGCAATGCCTCAATGCTGCTGAAGCTGGCAAAATAACGTGCCTGTGCAGCTATGCCGAAGGTATTGTATGGGCGCAGTGATTGATTGGCAATAATCATAAGTTCATTATAAAGGATCTACATCCGCTACAATAGTAACCGCTCTGTATCGTTTGTTGGATTGAATGATCAGGGTCTGTTGCTGTATCTGTCGCTTACACTGTTGTGCTTTACCCACGGATTTATCCAGCTTGATGAGGATCTCCCATAAATACTGGTTGCGTATCCGGTCTACCACCGGTTGCGCCGGTCCGCTCAATGCTGTTCCAAAATCTTTTTTCAATCCCTGTATCAGCAGGTTGGCCGCTTCCTCGGCAATATGTTTTTCCCGGTGTTTACAGGTTAGTTGTATTAAGCGGGTATAAGGCGGGTAATGGAATTGCTGGCGGTTGGCTGTTTCAAACTGGTAGAGCGCCGGGTAATTGTGTTGTTTCACAAAACCCAGAACCGGGTGTGCAGGATTGCTCACCTGTATCAGTACCCGGCCTTCTTCATCTTTACGCCCGGCCCGCCCGCTCACCTGTTCCATGAGCTGATAGGCTTTTTCATTCACGCGAAAATCGGTGAAGCCCAGGATGCCATCTGCATCAATAATACCCACCAGGTTCACATGTGCAAAATCAAGTCCCTTTACAACCATCTGCGTACCCACCAATATATCCAGCCTTTGTTCTTCAAACTGTTTGATCAATGCATCATGATCGTGTTTGCCGCGTACGCTGTCGTAGTCCATCCGGGCAATACGGGCATTGGGAAAAGCTTCGGTGAGCAGTTCTTCGATCTGCTCCGTGCCGAAATTTTTACGGGTGAAATCGTGACTGCCACAGGCGGCGCAGGTTTGTATAACGGGGTAACTGGTGCCGCAGTAATGACAGGTTAGTTTGTTTTTAATCTTGTGATAGGTGAGGGTAACGTCGCAGTTTTTGCACTGGGGTATCCAGCCACAGGTATTGCAGATCAGGTAGGGCGCATAACCCCTGCGGTTCTGAAACAGGATCACCTGTTTTTCTTTACTCAGTGAGTCTGCTATACTGGTTAACAGCGGCGGGGAAAGGGCCGTCTTGCCACGACTGCCAAAAGCACGCATATCAATCAATTCAATGGCAGGCAGGCCGGCATTGCCATAGCGTTCGGTGAGCGTTACCAGTCCGTATTTACCCTGCTGTGCATTGAAATAACTCTCAATAGAGGGGGTGGCACTTCCCAGTAATACTTTGGCTCCAAACAGCGAAGCATAGTATACGGCGGCATCACGGGCGTGGTAACGCGGGGCAGGATCCTGTTGTTTGTAGGAAGCATCGTGTTCTTCATCGGCAATAATCAATCCCAGATTTTGAAAAGGGAGCAGCAAAGCAGAGCGGGCACCCAGTACTATTTTGATATCGCCACTGTTGACCTTATTCCAGATCTCTACGCGTTCATTGGCATTGAAGCGGGAATGATAGATGGCAATATGGCCGCCAAAATGCTGTTGCAGCCGCCTGATCATTTGTGCAGTGAGTGCAATCTCAGGCAGCATGTATAAAACCTGTTTGCCCGATTCAAGCTGCGCTTCTATAAGGCGGGTATAAATTTCTGTTTTGCCACTGGCGGTTACACCATGTAATAAACAAACCGGTTTACCGGACAGTGCCGACTGAATATCCAGGAATGCTTTTTCCTGTGCAGGGGAAAGGGTAAAGCCCAGTTCCACCTGTAAAGGCGGGCGTTGAATGCGGTCGCGGTTTCTTTTTTCCGCCAGTAATACCTTTTTGTCGATCAGTCCTTTCAGCTGTGCTGCACTGGCGCCTGATTTTTTCAGTAATTCAGACTGAATGACTTCACCCGCTGTTTTTTGCAGGTGCAGGAATGCCAGCAATAATTCCATTTGTTTGGGGGCGCGGCTCCAGTTGTTCAGCAGATCGGCGAGTTGATCCTCGTTGTGGTATTGCGGGTGCAGGAGGATATAGGTTTCTTTTTTCTCCCGGTATTTCTCTTTCAGTTCTTCCCATACATAACAAACTTCTTTTTCAATCAGTTTTTTGATCACGGGGTATACATGGGAAGCGTCCAGCAATTGTTGCACTTCGTTCAGTCGCAGTTCTTTTTTAATCTCCAGTGCTTCTGCTACAATATATTCCTGGTCGTTGAGGTCGCTGAAATCGGTGCTTCTGTCTTCATTCCATACCAGGATACTTTCGCTGGATAATTTGAGGTTGGCTGGTACGGCGGCCTGCATCACTTCCCCTTCGGTGCAGAGATAATACCCGGCCATCCATTCCCAGAAGCGGAGTTGTTCACTGTGTACAATGGGTTGCTGGTCCAGTACACCCAGGATGGGTTTGGGTTCGAAGGATTCGGGTTTCTGTGTCAGTATTTTTTTGATGATACCCGCATATTTTTTATTCCTGCCCAATACCACTTCCACGCGCACGCCGGGTTTGGCGGCTTCCGCCATATGGGGGGGGATGGACCAGGTATAATTTTTGGGCAGGGCCAGCGGTATGATCACTTCAGCGTACAAACAGACAATATTTGGTCAAAAATAAGCTTTATGCAGATGGGTATGTCCGGTAGCGACGTAAACCTGCGTCCATCAATTCGTATACCTGTTGTTTGAGGCGGGGAATATCATCGGTTGTGAGTCCGCTTACAGGCACTTCTTCCAGGAAGACCACCCGATTGGGACCGGGGGTGAGGGAAAAAATGCTTTTAAAGTGCAGCCGTTCCAGGGTATCGATGAGTAATACCGGTTTGATGGGTGTTTCGGTTTCAATGGCAATACGGAATGCGCCGTCGAAAAAACTCTTCAGGGGTGCACTCGTCTCATTGAATGTGCCTTCGGGAAAGATGAAGATGGAAATACCGTGGCGAATGGCCGATTTTAAAGCCCTTACACTCCTGGCACGTGTTTCTGCATTGCTACGGTCAACCAATATAACCGCAGCCCGGTAAATCCAGCCAAAGACCGGTATTTTCACCATTTCATATTTACCCAGTATGCGCAGGGGCTGATGGGAAATGAGTACCAGTGGTGGAATATCCATATAAGAAATATGGTTGGCCACAAAAATGTATTGCTGTTGGGATTGGTGGGGTGTTTCGTGAATTTCGCGATGCCTGATCCCGATGCAGCAATACCAGCACCTGGCCCAGATCATGCAAAGCCGGTAAATGATATTGCCGCCCTTTATTTTACCGAATGCGAGTGCGAGGAAAACAAAAGGTGCCACCAGCAGCATGAATACAACAAAAAGCAGGAAAGCATACAGACAATACAGCCACTGCAAGGGTTTAAGCACCAGATTCATAAACCGAACATAAGCAATAAACGGCAGAAAAAAGCCGGTCCTGACGAACCGGCCCGGCTTACGCCCCCATAGTGCTAACTTAGAATTTATACACAGCTGCCAGTATAAAACTGCCCACTGTTTTGGTCGCAGCAGTACTGCTGCCTTTGAAGAAAACAGAGCCATCGGAGTGGTCAACCCGGAATTCGGGAATGATGGTCAGGTTATCTACTTTGAGGTTGGCCGAGAGGGTAGTGGCCATGATCCTGCCGCCCAGGCCAATCGGTGTATATTTCCGGTCATCAAAATAATCCTGCCGCAATGTAAAACCCAGTGTGGATAGCGGATCATAATTCAGGTATACGGCATGGCTTTTCCAGCTGGAAGTTTGTCCGTTGTTGCAGAACGATTGCAGGCTGCCATCGTAACTGAGCGACCACTGGCTGGCCAGTGCAGCGGTAACCACCAGGTTGTATTGTGTGATATCTGCACCACCCTGGAAATTGAGCCAGGTCTTGATTTTGTTGTTGGCAAAGGAAGTACTGAACTGGGCCAGGAAAAATTTATTGGAAGCAGTGGTGGTAGAATAGTCGGTGGGATTCGCCACGCCAACCATCAGTGCGCTCTTACCGCCGAGGGCAATATCGGCTTTGATACCTGTATGAAAAAAGGGGCCGTAAGAAAAACCGTAAGACATGCTGTAATTGCGGTTACCGGTGGCATCAACCAGTTCGTATCCTACATGTGTGGCCCATTTACCCAGGGTGAGTTTGACGGTACTGCTGGGTGCATAAGTGATATACAGTTGTTTGATGGCAGCCAGTGAATTCACATCATTGTATGAAAATTCCTGTGCGCGGCGGCCAAAGCCCAGGTCGGCTGTTGCGGTAACTTTACCAATGGAATGATCGGCGCGGATGCTGGCCATGCCCAACTCAAAAGAATTTTGTGAATTGGTAAAACTGGTAAAATTGTTGGTCTTGCCCGGCGCATCAGCCAGCACATAGCGGTAATAAGCATCTACTGCACCCGAGAAAACAGTAGTGGCTTTTTTGGTGGAATCGGTCTGTGCATCGGCCACAACAAATGCAGCCGCGCCAGCGGAAAGGGTGAAAATTTTCTTTAACATTGCAGTTGGTTTTATGATTAACAAATAGGTACAGCCGGTAAACCTGGTCAGAGGTTTATCATATGGCTGTACCTTATTTTTTGGGAAACAGGGCGGCGCAGGTTAGCATACGACTGCCGGGGTCAGCCGGCGGCCATACGGTTTAATAGCGTGATAAGCAATGCCTGCCTTATTCGGCAATCAGGCTTTCTTTGATAACACCATTCTCTTCCACCAGTAAAGTGCCCTGCACATATTTTTCATTGTGCTGTGTGGCATCCAGTCCCAGTAATTCTTCTTCCGAGCTCACACGAAGGGGGAGAATGAAGTTGATGAATTTGAAAATGGCATATGAAACAGCAAAGCTGTACACCACCACAATCGCCAGTGCTTTTACCTGTGTAAAGAAAAATGCAGCATTGCCGTAGAACAAACCATCGGCTCCGGCGCTGTTAACGGTTTTGGTGGCAAAAATGCCCGTGAGTAACATACCAACCATACCGCCGATACCGTGACAAGGGAATACATCGAGGGTATCATCGAGTTTGGATTTGGACTTATAGTAAACGGCAATATTGGAAACAATGGCGGCGGCCACACCTACAAAAATGCTTTGGGGAATGGCTACAAAACCTGCGGCGGGTGTGATGGCTACCAGACCCACCACAGCTCCTATACAGAAACCCAGTACAGAAGGTTTTTTGCCACGTAATACGTCAAAAAACATCCAGGATAAGCCGGCTGCTGCTGCAGCGGTATTGGTGGTGCCGAAGGCAGAAACGGCCGGTACCAATGAGTACATAGGGGATATTGGCAGGCGGAATTTCGCGATGATCCAGGTGGGCCTGTCTGCGTTTCAAAACCATGGCACCTGCCAGGGCTGCACAACCGGCTGAAATATGCACCACGGTGCCACCGGCAAAATCCAGTGCGCCCATTTTAAACAGGAAGCCTTCCGGATGCCAGGTCCAGTGGGCAATGGGGGCATACACCAGCAGGCTGAACAAGGCAATGAAAACAATATAGGAAGTGAATTTAATCCGCTCAGCCACAGCACCCACCACCAGTCCGGGGGTAATAATGGCAAACATCAGTTGAAATAGCGCAAAGAGGCTGATGGGGATGGTAGGGGCCAGTCCCCAGGGTGCGCCGGAATTAATACCCTTGAAGAACAGATGTGTCATGGGGTTGCCGATAAAGCCTCCGATGGATTCGCCGAAACAAAGGCTGTAACCAACAGTCACCCATAGAATACTCACCACACCGGTAGCTACCACGCTCTTGATCATGGTAGAGATCACATTCTTGCGGTGCACCATGCCGCCATAGAAAAAAGCCAGTCCGGGTGTCATCAGAAAAACCAATGCCGTGGCTACCAGGATCCAGGCAATGTCTGCGCTGCTGTAGGCGCCGGTCTTGTCTTCAAAATGGGGAAGGGAGGGTACAAATAAGGCAGCGATCGCCACCAGTAATAAGGCCGCGAAGGGCGCGATCTGCTGAAAGCTCAGTTTTTTCATGTTCAGGTAGTTTACGGTTAAATGCTTAAATATCTTAATTCGATATTCTGATACTAATTTAATATAGTTTTTGAGAAAACTGTTAATATTATTAACATTATTAAAAATAATATTCAATAGTAGTAAGGGAAGCAGATTGACTGAAATGCTTATTTATATTGACTTTCAGGCATAAAAAAGCCGGAACTAAAGGTTTCCGGCTTTGCAATTTATTTAATTACGAAAAATTATATGTTTGTTAATATGGACTGATCCCTGGATTCTAATACCGATTCGCCCATCAGGTATTGATCTACTGCTCTGGCGCATTCCCTTCCCTCACTAATGGCCCAGACAACCAGGGATTGTCCGCGGCGGGCATCACCAGCCACAAAAACCTTGGGTATATTGGTCTGATAAGTCTGCTCATTCGCCCTTACCTGTCCCCGGGCATCCAGTTCTACCCCCAGGGCTTCCAGTAAGCCTGCCTGCTGGGGTGATACAAAGCCCATGGCCAATAAGGCCAGGTCGCAGGGAATGGTTCTTTCCGATCCGCTTATTTCCTCAAAGCCGGCCGGTTTGCCATCGGTTCCTTTTTGCCAGTTCAGATCCACCACCTGTAAAGCGCATAGCTGCCCGTTGGCATCGCCCAGGAAGGCCTTGGTGGCAATGGCCCATTGCCGCTGCGCACCTTCTTCATGCGAAGATGTGGTCTTGAGGGTCATGGGATAGCTGGGCCAGGGCATTTGCTCGGTGCGCTGGGCCGGGGGTTTGGGCATCAGCTCAAACTGGGTAACCGAAACAGCCTGTTGCCGGTTGGATGTACCCACACAGTCGCTGCCCGTATCACCCCCGCCAATCACCACCACCTGTTTGCCGGTGGCCAGGATATCGGGTCCTGCTATACGGCTGCCGCTCACCCGTTGGTTTTGCTGTTTCAGATAATCCATGGCATAGTGTACGCCTTTCAGTTCCCGGCCGGGGATGTCCAGGTTGCGGGGGATGGTGGAACCAATAGCCAGCACAATGGCCTGGTATTCGCGGAACAGATCATTCAATCCGGTATTTTCTCCTACATATGCATTGCAGCGGAATTGTATGCCTTCTTCTTCCAGCAAAGCAATCCTGCGATCAATCACCCATTTCTCCAGTTTGAAATCGGGTATGCCATAACGCAATAATCCGCCCGGCTTGTCATCCCTTTCAAACACCGTAACCAGGTGTCCGGCCTGGTTTAATTGTGCCGCCGCTGCCAGTCCCGCCGGTCCCGAACCAATCACCGCCACTTTCTTGCCACTGCGCAACACGGGTTTGCGTGCCTGTACCAGGCCTTTATCGAATGCCATTTCAATAATGTGCTTCTCAATTTCTTCAATGGTAACCGGTGGCTGATGGATACCCAGCACACAGGCACTCTCGCAGGGAGCGGGACAGATCCTGCCGGTGAATTCGGGAAAATTATTCGTACTGCTTAAGATATCATAGGCTTCTCCCCACTGTTCCCGGTAAACAGCATCATTGAATTCGGGAATCACATTGCCCAGCGGACAACCACTGTGACAAAAAGGAACACCACAGTTCATACAGCGGGCCGATTGCTCCTGTGCCTGTTGTGCGGTGAAGCGGTTTACAAATTCGCGGTAATCACCCACCCGTTCTGCTACCGGTCTTTTGGATGGCAGTGTGCGGGTGAATTCTAAAAATCCGGTTGGCTTGCCCATATCATTGGTTTTAGCTTGCTTTGAAATGCTTGGTGTGTTACTGGTACATGCACTGCTTATACCTGCATCGGTATCAATTGTTCCTGCAATACTTTTTTATAATCACGCGGGAATACTTTGACAAAGTGGCGAAGCTGCTGCTCAAAATCCTTGAGCAGGAAACCGGCTACGGTGCTGCCGGTATGCTGGTAATGCTCTCCGATCAGTTGTTTCAGCAATGCCGCATCGGTTTCATCAACCGGGTCCAGGTCTACCATTTCGGTATTGCATTTCGGGGCGAATGCATGGTTTACATCATACACAAATGCAATCCCGCCACTCATGCCGGCAGCAAAATTGCGACCGGTATCCCCCAGTATCACCGCAATGCCTCCGGTCATGTATTCGCAGCCATGATCTCCCACGCCTTCCACCACCACCCGGGCACCGGAATTCCGCACCGCAAATCTTTCACCTGCTTTGCCGCGGATATACGCATTTCCGGATGTGGCGCCGTATAATGCCACATTGCCAATAATGCTGTTCTCTTCCGGAACAAAACTGGCTGTGCGCGGCGGATACACCACCAGGGTAGCACCACTCAGTCCTTTGCCAAAATAATCGTTGGCATCACCTTCCAGCTCCAGCCGGATACCGCGGGTATTGAAGGCGCCGAAGCTTTGTCCCGCCGTGCCCTCCAGTTTGATGCGAATGGTATGATCGGGTAAACCATCACTGCCGTATCGTTTGGTGATCTCATTGGATAATAATGTGCCAATGGTTCTGTTGGTATTGCTCACCCGGAATGACAGGTTAACCGGTGTCTGGTTGCTGAGTGATGGAGCAGCACCCTCCAGTAATTGCCAGTCGAGGATTTGATCCATCATATGATCCTGTTTATCCTGACAATACAATCCGGTATACAGGGATGCCGGCTCTTTGTATAAAACAGGAGAGAGGTCCAGCCGATGGTATTTCCAGTGGGTGATATCATCGCGCATTTCCAGTGAATCGGTCTGACCAATCATTTCATTCACGGTTCTGTAACCCAGCTCTGCCATGATCTCCCGCAATTCCTGGGTGATGAAACGGAAAAACTGTACCACATGATCGGGATCACCGGTAAATCTTTTGCGTAATTCGGGATCCTGGGTGGCTACCCCAACCGGGCAGGTATTCAAATGGCATTTGCGCATCATGATGCAGCCCTCTACAATCAATGCAGCTGTGGCTACACCCCATTCTTCCGCACCCAGCAGCGCTGCAACAGCAATATCGCGGCCTGTCTTCATTTGACCATCGGCCTGTACTACAATGCGACTCCTTAATTTATTACGCACGAGGGTCTGGTGTGCTTCTGCCAGTCCCAGTTCCCAGGGTAATCCGGCGTGTTTGATGGAGCTGATGGGCGAAGCGCCGGTTCCGCCATCGTGTCCGGATATGAGTACCACATCGGCCTTGGCTTTGGCTACACCGGCAGCAATGGTGCCTACGCCGGCCTTGGATACCAGCTTCACGTTAATGCGTGCATGCCGGTTCGCATTCTTTAAATCAAAAATCAATTGGGCCAGGTCTTCAATCGAATAAATATCGTGGTGTGGTGGTGGTGAAATCAGTCCCACACCTGGAGTGGCATGCCTGGTTTTACCAATCCATGCATCTACTTTATGTCCGGGTAACTGACCACCTTCTCCGGGTTTAGCACCTTGTGCCATTTTAATCTGTAACTCATCGGCTTCGGTGAGATAGCGACTGGTTACACCAAACCTGGCTGATGCTACCTGTTTGATGGCAGAGCGCATGGAATCGCCATTGGCCAGTGGCTGGTATCGTTGTTCATCTTCGCCTCCCTCACCCGTATTGCTCTTGCCTCCCAGGCGGTTCATGGCAATCGCCAGTGTGGTATGTGCTTCCCAGGAAATGGAACCGAAGGACATGGCTCCGGTAGCAAAACGTTTGTAAATATTTTCAGCAGGTTCTACTTCCTCGATGGCAATAGCAGGCCTGTTTTTACGGAAACGAAACTGACTCCGAAGGGTGCAGGCTTTTTCCGATTGATCATTGATGAGTTTGGAATATTTTTTAAACAGTGTGTAATCATTGGTGCGTGTTGCCTGCTGCAGTAAGTGTATGGTCTGCGGATTGAATAAATGAAATTCCCCCTTGCGTTTCCATTGGTAAATACCACCTACGGGTAAGCGATTCACCGGACTGTCTTTTCGGCTGAAAGCAAAATAGTGTTTGGCCAGGGTCTCTCTCGCAATCTCATCCAGTCCCATACCTTCAATGCGGGATGTGGCACCGGTGAAATAAATATCTACCACCTGTTTGTTCAATCCAATGATCTCGAAGATCTGTGCACCCTGGTAGGACTGCAAAGTGGAGATACCCATTTTGGAGAAGACTTTTAATAAGCCATCGTTCACTGCCTTGACATAATTTTTCTTCAGCTGCTCGGTATCGGTGTCTACGGCTATCCTGCCACTGAGTTTCATATCGCGGATGGAAGAGAGTGCGAGGTAGGGATTGATGGCGGTAGCGCCAAAGCCAATCAGACAGGCGAAATGATGCACTTCCCATACATCACCCGCTTCTACAATAATGCCCACCTGCCCGCGGTATCCCTTGCGGATGAGGTGATGGTGTACAGCAGCCGTGGCCAGCAATGAGGGTATGGGCGCATGATCGGAATCAATGGCGCGGTCGGAGAGGATGATGACTTCAAAGCCATCTTCTACGGCATCTACTGCATAGCGACATAAACGGTCCAGTCCCGCTTTCAATGATCCGTTTTTACCATCGGCGCGGAAATAGGTCTGTAAGGTTTTGGCCTGAAAGATACCGGTATCAATACTCCTGATTTTTTCGAGCTCGTGGTTGCTGAGTACGGGTTGGCGGAGTGCTACACTGTGACAAGCCAGCGGATCTTCAACCAATACATTACCGTTGCTGCCGGCGAATGTGGCCAGCGACATAACCATGCGTTCGCGGATGGGATCAATCGGTGGATTGGTTACCTGTGCGAAGAGTTGTTTGAAATAACTGCTCAGGTGTTGCGGCTGGTCGCTTAAAACAGCCAGTGGTGTATCGGTGCCCATGGAGCCAATGGGTTCTTTGCCATCGATGGCCATGGGCGCGATGATGGTATCCAGGTCTTCGGTGGAATAACCAAATGCTTTCTGGTATTTAAACACCTGATCGGGTTCCAGGTGGGTGAACATGACGCGGGGTTCGGGTAATTCTTCGAGTCGTATTTTGTATTTATTCAACCACTCGTCGTAGGGTTTGCGGGAGCAGATATCCTGTTTCAGTTCTTCATCGCTGATGATGCGTCCCTGTTCCATATCTACCACAAACATTTTACCGGGTTGCAGTCTTCCCTTTTCCAGTATCAGCGAGGGATCAACCGGTAAGGCGCCCGATTCGGAAGCCATGATCACACGGTCATCACTGGTCACGCAATAACGCGAGGGTCGAAGTCCGTTGCGGTCCAGCGTAGCGCCAATGATGCGGCCATCGGTGAAGGATATGGAAGCGGGTCCATCCCAGGGTTCCATCATGCAGGCGTGGTATTCATAGAAAGCTTTTTTAACGGGATCCATGTCCGCATTACCATCCCAGGCTTCGGGGATCAGCATCATCATCACATGCGGCAGGGAGCGGCCGCTGAGGGTGAGTAGTTCAATCATATTATCGAGGCAGGCAGAATCGGATTGTCCGGGTGTGATCACCGGCAGGAGCATATCCATTTCTTCCTGACTGAAATAGGGTGTGGTGAATCCTTTTTCGCTGGAGCGCAGCCAGTTGAGGTTGCCCTGCAGGGTATTGATTTCGCCATTGTGTGCGATGTAGCGGAAAGGCTGTGCCAGTTTCCAGGAGGGGAAGGTATTGGTGGCAAAGCGGGAATGGACCAGTCCGAATGCCGATACCACTCTTTTATCGCTCAGGTCGGGGAAATAACCACGCACCTGGGTGCTGGTCAGCTGACCTTTGTATACCAGTGTGCGGCAGGAGAGGGAAGCCACATAAAAGCCAATCTCATCCTGCTTAACGGTGCTGCGGATGGTATGGCTGGCATAGTTGCGCAGCACGAATAGTTTGCGTTCAAAATCATCAGCCTGGGTAATATGATCGGGGCAGGCGAGGAAAACCTGTTCCATCACGGGCTCCACGGAGAGGGCGGTGTGGCCGATGCCGGTTTTGTTGACCGGCACTTCGCGGTAGGCCAGTATGTCGAGTCCCAGTTTTTCTGCTGCGCGGTTAAATATATCCCGACAGGCTTCGCGCAGTTGCAGGTCTTTGGGGAAGAAGATGGCACCTACGCCATATTTCCCGGAGGGGGGCAGGTGAACACCCAGGGAGATGCAGGTGTCGAAAAAAAACTCATGGGGGATCTGGATCATGATGCCCGCGCCATCGCCGGTATTGCTTTCGCAACCACAGGCGCCGCGGTGTTCCATGTTTTCCAAAACGGTAAGTGCATCAGTAATATGCTGATGTGATTTGCGTCCGCGGATATTGGCGACAAACCCAATACCACAGGCATCGTGCTCATAGGAGGCATCATACAGCCCCTGGCTGTTGTTGGAAACAAGCATGTGCAACCGAATTAAAGTTCAGGAAATAGTAAGGCGGGCAATCGTTGGTAAATTAATCAATGAAATGATCAATTCAAAATATTTTATTCAACGAATGTTGATAAACTTAGAGAATTGTCAATATTGTGGTTGCTTGGTTGGATATTTTTAAATGGTTAACGAATGTTTGTTTGGGAAGGGGAGCTGTGAGTTGCGAGCTGTGAGCTTTTGGCTATTGGCTGTTGGCTGCTGGCTGTTGGCTGCTGGCGCGTTGGCGCGTTGGCGCATTGGCGCATTGGGGGGGGTAGGTATGAGGGGTTAGGTGTTAGGTGTTAGGGATGAGATATCTTACGCATGAGGGGGGATGTGAGCTTTTAGCTATTGGCTATTGGCTGTTGGCTT
>JAACZQ010000089.1 GCA_009996675.1 Chitinophagaceae bacterium | reverse complement strand
ATGGTAGGGGAATACCCTGCTGATACCCTTAGGATACATAGGGGATGGGTATGGGATCATCGGACGGGCATCGGACTTGTAACGGACTTGTATCGGACTTGCATCGGAGTGATAAGCCGCAACTCGCTTAAAATGAGCATTTTATGTTTGGTGATGGTGCTTTGAAAGTATGGCGTTGCCACTGAAGACACTGAATGACACAGAGATGTACGGTGTCTTCCGTGTTTTCTGTGGCAATCATTACAGGAGTAGCTTGTCATTATCGGATAAATATTTAAATTTACTGATATGCGAAATAGCTGCTTCGTCAATGGACCGTATTGGTTGGATTTGCAGGAGTGGAATTTTTGAAGCATAAATCAGTTAACTGCAATTTTTAGACGATCTCACCAAACGGGCTATGAAAAACTTTGATGTTCCAAACTGGCTAATTATAGTAGGGGCTTTAGGCCAAATGTTCACCGCGATAATTTATCCTTACATCCGACATGTTGTTTTTGATTGGTATAACGATATAAAAAAATTGAAACCTTTAAACCAGGAAATTGCTAAAACATATGGTCGATACATTCAAGGGCTAAACTTTTCTTTCGGACTCATATCGATGCTTTTGACCAATGAGCTAAAGAATCAAACGGGATTAGCAGTTGCAATAACAGGGCTGATTGCTGCTTATTGGACTGGGAAGGTTGTTACGCAGTTTGCTTACTACCCAATGTATCAGATACCTAGGAAATTGATTTTTCGTTTTGGTGGAATCGGCATGAATCTATTGTTTGTAACATTCGCAGTTGTTTTTATACTGCTATTTTTTTCAAATTTAATTGGCTATTTAAATCGTTGAAAAAAACATATAGGGCTTTCTTTTCCGCAACGTCTCTCTTCTCCGCAGTTGCGACTGACCTTTTGGAAAGTTCCGAAACTTTCCAAAAGGTGAACTTAGTAGCTCGGTGGAGATGCTTTTATTGATAAATCGGGGACAATGAGTCTAAGATTCCTCGACTTTGCTCGGAATGACGAATGATTGAGAATTATCTACCAGAACAAATCAAAAAATCAAAGATCAAAAAATCAAACTTCAAAGATCTGAGATCTGACATCTGACATCACCCCCCAGTTCTCCCATCCCGTACCGCTACTTTTTTCTTCCCTGCATTCTTTTTCTCGAAGTCCAGTACTTCCTTGGGTTTGACTTTTTTGGTACTGGTGTCTTGTTTGGCTACGGCGAGGCTGTCGGGCGTTTTGCGGTTCATGGTGGNGTAGGGTTGGCGGGGTCTTTGAATTGGTCGAGGTACCAGTTTTCGGTTTTCACGAGCTGACCGGTGAGCGGATCATAAAAGCGCCAGGTGCCATGCCGGAGGGATGCGCCTTCGACTTTTACAATTACTTTCTCGTATTTATTCGGGTTGATGATGTCTTGCACGTCAATGGTATCATAGGCTTTATTGGGGTTCACGGCCATCCAGCTTTCTTCCCGTTCCAGTCCATTAATGGTGAAATAGCGGTTCATGCCGTTTTTATTACCCCATTTGTAGTTTTCAACGGCCAATAAATCGCCCATCTGACTGAACCTGCGCCATACCCCTTCTTTGCGGTTATTGGTGTAGCTGCCTTCTTCAATAAAGCCTCTTTCGCCGCGTAATGGGGGTACTTCAATCTTCCATTTACCTTGTTTCAGGTTTTGTTTGTCGGTGCAATTGATGGTATCGCCCCTGGACGTAAGTTTATAGGTAATACATTGCGCGGTGGCAAGGGTGGAAATTAATATGCATAATAGGAATGGCAGGAAGCGCATAATCCAGTATATTGGCTATCCGAATTTACTACTTATAATAACTGGTATGAGAAAATTAACAACTGCTTGCTTTTTGCTGATGGCTGTACTGGGCTATTCCCAGGTAAAACCTACCTCGGCGGCCGATCGCATGAAGAGTGTGGAACAGCGTAAACTGCTGGAACAGCGCTCCTTAGTCAATAACTCCAGTTTCCGCAACATTGGTCCCAGTGTCATGAGTGGCCGTGTGGTGGATATGGATGTGAATCCCGATGATCCCACTGAGTTTTATGTAGCGTATGCTTCCGGCGGGGTATGGCATACCATCAACAATGGTCAGAGTTTTAAGCCGGTCTTTGATTCTACGGATATCCTGATCGTGGGCGATATTGCCGTGAACTGGAAGACCCGCACGATCTGGGTGGGTACCGGTGAAGTGAACAGCAGCCGTTCTTCCTATGCCGGTCTGGGTGTATACAAATCCTCCGATAATGGCAAGAGCTGGGAATACCTGGGATTGCCCGATAGTCACCATATTGGTAAAATTCAGTTACACCCTACGGATCCCAATACAGCCTGGGTGGCGGTACTGGGGCATTTGTATTCCGCTAATAAGGAAAGGGGTGTGTACAAAACCACGGATGGTGGTAAGAGCTGGAAGCAGACTTTGTCTATCGACGAGCATACGGGAGCCATTGATATAGATGTGAATCCGAATAATGGCAATGAGTTGTATGCGGCTATGTGGTATCGTACCCGCAGTGCTTCTAATTTTGAAGAAGCTGGCAAGACCAGCGGTATTTATAAGAGTACCGATGGTGGCGATCACTGGCAGCTGGTATCCAAGCCCGGCTCCGGATTCCCTTCGGGTGATGGTGTGGGCCGGATTGGTCTGGCGGTGTATCCTGCCAATCCCCAGATTGTGTATGCGATTGTAGACAATAATTTTCAGCAGACCGATACGGCTTTGCGTCGTACGGCTGCGGCAGATACCAGCCGGTATGTATTGCGCGATTTCAAAGACCTGACAGTGGAGCGTTTTGCTGCGCTGGATGATCGCAAACTCACGGCATTTATCCGTTCTCCGCGCAATGGTATTCCAGCCAAGTACACAGCAGCTTCCTTGAAAGAAGCGGTAGCCAAAGGAACATTGTCGCCCAACTGTATCTGGGATTATCTCTATGATGCCAATACGGCTTTGTTTGAAACGCCCATTTATGGGGCAGAAGTTTACCGCAGTGAGGATGGTGGTCTTAGTTGGAAGAAGACCCATGATAAAACCATTAATCTCTACAGTACCTATGGTTATTATTTTGGCAAGATATTCGTGAGTCCGGTGAATGATAAAAAGATTGTGATTACGGGTGTGGGTTTATTGCTGAGTACCGACGGGGGTAAGACTTTTGCGGATATCAGCAAAGAGCACGTGCATTCCGATCACCACTATGTTTGGATCAATCCCAAACGTGATAGTCATATGATCAATGGTAATGATGGCGGTACCAATATTACGTATGATAATGGCGAACATTGGTTCAAAGCCAATACGCCCCCGGTTGGACAATACTATGCGGTTGCATTTGATATGCTGAAGCCCTACAATGTTTACGGCGGCTTGCAGGATAATGGTACCTGGTATGGTGCCAGCACCACCAAAGAGAATTACGACTGGTTTGACAGCGGGCATAATCCCTATACCTCCATCAACGGGGGAGATGGTATGCAGGTGCAGGTAGACTGGCGTGATAATAAAACGGTGTACAGTGGTTCGCAGTTTGGTGCGTATAACCGCCAGAACCTGGTAACCCGTGAGCGCAGATCGGTTCGTCCGTCACGCGACCTGGGTGAAACGGCCCTGCGTTTCAACTGGCAGACACCTATTCTGCTGAGCAGGCATAACCAGGATGTATTCTATTATGGCAGTAACAAATTCCACCGCTCCATGAATCGTGGCGATAGCCTGGTGACCATGAGTCCCGATCTGACCACCAATCCTAAGCAGGGTGATGTGCCTTTTGGTACCATTGCCACCATGAGTGAGAGTCCCATTCGTTTCGGGTTGATTTATGTGGGTACGGATGATGGCAATATCCAGGTGAGTATGGATGGTGGCTATAGCTGGTCGCTCATCAACCAGAAATTGCCCAAGGGATTGTATGTGAGCCGGGTGGTTGCCAGTGCTTTCCAGGAATCCCGTGTGTATGTAACCCTGAATGGTTACCGCAATGATCATTTCAATGCCTATGTATATGTGAGTGATGATTATGGCCGCACCTGGCGCCAGATCATGAAAGATCTGCCTGCAGAACCGGTGAATGTGATCCGGGAAGATGTGGTGCATGCAGATATCCTGTATGTGGGTACGGATGGTGGTTTGTATGTGAGCATTGACGGTGGTGTTAGTTCCATGAGCTGGAACAAGGGATTGCCCCGCAGTGTGCCGGTGCATGATATTGCCATACATCCCCGCGAAAACGAACTGATACTGGGTACGCATGGTCGCAGTTTGTATATCAGCAAAGTGGATGATGTGCAGAAGCTGGTATCCAATGCCGAGTACCGTGCTAAAAGAGAGGCTGAGCTGAAGAAATAAACAGATACAAATAGTATGAAAGGAAGAAGGGCCGTGAATGTATATTCACGGCCCTTCTTATCGTATTAAACCACAGATGCACAGATTGGGGTGCAATGGTTTTTTAGAGTTTGCGAACGAGGATGGGGTCTTCATTCAGACCGGTGATCTTCATTTTATAGCCTTCCGGTGTGCGGTAAATGAATACAGCGGGACGGAACAGGTTGGCATAAACGGTACCGGTAGGAGCGTCCTGGGCCCAGCGGTCGCCATTCTGCAGTTTAAAGCTGGCATTACCATCGTAGCCTTTGAAATCACCGTCGATATTGCTTTCGATGATATCATCAATGCGATTACAGGAGAGGAGCTGGTCAATGCCTTCCAGTTTCATCTTCAGCTTACGGCCGTCTTTGTACACCAGCACTTTGGCTTCACTGCTCATTCTGCGGTTGATCTTGTCGGTGATCTCGTAGTAATGGTTGTTACCGGTTTTGATGATGCTTCCCTTGGCTACCTGATCATTAAAGCGCAGGTTCATGTAGGAAGAGTCGGCTACTTTGAGGTTGTCGGTGGTTTGTGCAGCTGCAGTCAGGCCAACCAGTGTGCCAGCGCTCAGCAAAAACGAAAACAGTGTTTTTTTCATCGTGCGATATTTTGGGGGTTAGACAAATAAAAAACGACAGGGTTTAGCCGGTTTTATTGATCTGTAAAAGATTTCAGTTTCAGTACAGCCTTATTCTGCGACCATTTCCCGCAGGTATTGTTTGCTTTCCTCTTTGAATGCGGCACGTGGCTTCAGTCCCAGTAATTGGAACATGGCATTGTCATCATCAAAAGAGGGGTTGGGTGTGGTGAGTAGTTTATCACCGGCGAAAATGGAGTTGGCACCGGCGAGGAAACAAAGGGCCTGGTCGGATACACTCATTTCAGTACGTCCGGCGCTCAGTCGCACCATGGTGGCCGGCATGAGTATGCGGGCTGTAGCAATCATTCGGATCATATCCCAGGTATCTACTTTTTCATTGTGTTCCAGTGGGGTACCGGGGATGGCTACCAGGGCATTGATGGGTACACTTTCCGGGTGTACGGGCATGGTGGCCAGGGTATGTAACATACCAATTCTGTCTTCATGGGTTTCACCCAGTCCGATGATACCACCACAACAAACGGTAACACCTGCTTTGCGCACATTGTCGAGGGTTTGTAAGCGGTCTTCGTAGGTACGGGTGGTAATAATTTCACCATAGTGTTCCTTGCTGGTATCCAGGTTATGGTTATAGGCGTGTAAGCCTGCTTCTGCGAGGCGTTTGGCCTGGTCTTCGGTGAGCATACCCAGGGTACAGCATACTTCCATACCCATTTCATTCACCCCTTTCACCATATCCAGTACCCGGTCGAAGTCGCGGTTATCGCGCACTTCACGCCAGGCTGCTCCCATACAAAAGCGGGTAGAACCGGCATTCTTGGCTTTCAGGGCGTATTCCAGCACTTCTTCTTTTTTCATCAGCGCCTGTACATTCACGCCGGTATTGTAACGGGCGGCCTGTGGACAATAAGCGCAGTCTTCGGAACAGCCACCGGTCTTGATACTCAGCAGGGTACATACCTGCACTTCAGCGGTATCATTGTACCGGCGATGGATGGCTGCCGCCCGGAAAATCAATTCCAGCAGGGGTGTATTGTAAATCTCATGGATTTCCTCCATGCTCCAGTTATGGCGAATGTCGTTTGACATAGGTATTATTTTGGGTACAAATATAGGGGGGAAAGGTTTGTGGTTTTTGGTTTGTGGTTTTTGGTTTGGGGTTTGGGGTTTGGGTTGGAAGTTGGAAGTTGGATGTTTCTTTTACTAGAAGCCAGCAGCTAGCAGCTAGCAGCTCGTACCTCGTAGCTCGCAGCTCAAAACTCACAGCTCCTCACACTTGTCCCTGGTTACGGTGTCCGATATAATTGCGCCATTTATCGATGACTTGTTGCATATCATTGGGCAGGGGTGCTTCGAAATGCATGGGTTGCTGGGTTACGGGATGTATGAATCCCAGGGTGCGGGCATGCAGGGCGCAACGGGGACAAAGCTCAAAACAATTGTCTACAAATTGTTTGTATTTGTTGTAGATGGTTCCTTTGAGAATTTTATCACCCCCATATTCCCAGTCGTTGAACAACGTGTGTCCGATATGTTTCATGTGTACGCGGATCTGGTGTGTGCGTCCGGTTTCCAGTACACATTCCACCAGGCTTACATAATGAAAGCGTTCCAGTACCCGGTAATGGGTGATGGCATGTTTACCGGTCTCACCCTCGGGATAGGCATCAAACATTTTGCGGTATTGGCGGTGTCGCGCAATATGGGCGTTTATGGTGCCGCTGTCTGCTTCCACATCACCCCAGACCAGTGCCACATATTTGCGTTGCACGGTATGGTTGAAAAACTGTTTGGCGAGATGGGCTGCGGCCTGTGCTGTTTTGGCCAGTACAATCAGTCCCGTGGTATTTTTATCGATCCGGTGTACCAGCCCGAAACGGGGCAGGGCTTCTTCGGTGAGATCGGGTTGCTGTTGCAGGAAATGATAGGCCACGCCATTGAGCATGGTACCGGTAAAATTACCCACGCCCGGATGTACCACCATATTGGCGGGTTTGTTCAGCACCATGATGGCTTCGTCTTCAAATACAATATTCAGCGGAATGGGCTCGGGCTTGAGTTCGGTATGTTCCGGGTTGAGCAGGCTCATCAGCAGGATTTCATCTCCCGGTTTGATCTTATAATTGCTTTTAACCGTATTGCCGTTCACCGTGAGGAAACCGGCTTCAATACCCTGCTGTATTTTATTACGCGTAGCGCCCTCTATGCGCATTTGCAGCCATTTGTCGATACGCACCGGCTCCTGTCCTTTATCCACTTTAAAAGACCGTCGTTCGTACAGCTCTTCATTACCTTCTTCCGGTATCAATACATTTTCGTCCTGCATGGGGCAAAAATACAGGAAAGTGGTTTGGGGTTTTGGGTTTTTGGTTTATGGTTTTTGGTTTATGGTTTTTGGTTTGGGGTTGATGTTTGGAGGTTGGAGGTTGGAGGTTGGAGGTTGGAAGTTGGAAGTTGGAAGTTTCTTTTACTAGAAGCCAGCAGCTAGCAGCTCGTAGCTAGCAGCTCGTAGCTGGCAGCTAGCTGCTCAACGCTCAAAAGCCCCCGTTTTACTACCTTTGCCCTATGCTGCAACAAGTAAGCTGGGAAGATTTGGGGTATCGTCGTTACCAACCGGTATGGGATTACCAGGAGGCATTGCTGAAACAGAATGTGGATATTAAGTCCGCCCAACGCAATGGCGATTATGGTGCCGATACCCGGCACCGGCTGCTGCTGGTGGAGCATCCACCCGTATATACCCTGGGTAAGAGCGGGAAAGTGGAGCATATCCTCATCAGCGAGCAGGATATGCGGGAGCGGGGGATCGATTATTTCCATATCAACCGCGGCGGGGATATTACGTTTCACGGCCCCCAGCAATTGGTGGGTTACCCGATACTGGACCTGGAGAAATTCCGCACCGATTTGGGCTGGTACCTGCGCAGCCTGGAAGAAGTGATCATCCGCATCATGGCAGATTATGGATTAAAGGGCGACCGGAGTGCCGGGGAAACAGGGGTATGGCTGGACCCGGATCAACCAGCCAAAGCCCGTAAGATCTGCGCCATGGGGATTAAATGCAGCCGCTGGATTACCATGCATGGGTTTGCATTCAATGTGAATACCGACCTGGATTATTTCCGTCATATAGTACCCTGTGGCATTCACGATAAACAGGTAACTTCCTTACAGCAGGAACTGGGCAGGGAGATTGCCATGGATGAGATCAAAACAAAATTCCTCCATTATTTTGCCGAAGTATTTGATGTGGTACTGACGGAAGAACCTGCTTCCATGTTGGCAGCCGATTAATCCCTGGGCAGGAAGAACTTATTCTTTTCTTTCAGAACACCATCCTTATACAATTCGAACTGGTACCAGCCTGCATGCAGGAAATTGGTCTTGTCAAAAATCAATTCCGTTTCGGTGATTTTCTTCAGTTCAAATAAGGTACTGCCATCCATTTCCTGGAATACAATACGGTAATGGGCCTGCATAGCATCTGGCAATGCAATGATCAGGTATCCCTGTGTATTGGTATACACATACACAGAGGGTTTCCACACGGGTTTGGGAATGAAGCGTTTTAATTCTGCCCGGAAAGTATTAATAGAGTATAAAGTGTCTTTGGTCCGGTTCTGGACTGAATCGCGGAATTTCTTAAAATCACCCAACTCAATTTTGGCCAGCAGTGAGTCGTTGTTGAAAACGCTTACATACTCTTTGGGTTTGGGTATAAATGGTTTCCAGTTCACGGCATCGGGACGCAAGCGGGATAGGGAATCCCGGGTTTTATAAATAATGGAATCCCGGAATTTTTTATAGGCAGCGGGACTGAGCATTTCCCAGAATACACCGCGCTGATACAGGGTTATCAGGGTATTGTTTTCTTTCTGCTCTTTCCCGGGTTTGTCGACTGGTTTGGCGGGTATATTTTTTTCAATAACCCCTTCTTCTTTCAGGTTTACGCGTTCGGTTACATCATCCTGTTGCTCTGCCGGGCCCGATTGGGTTGTTTTGATCTCGGTAAAAAACCATTGACCTCCTTTCAGTACATAGAAGATGCGGTAATACACTTTACCCGCCGGGGGTTTATTATCCAGGAATCCGCTGCTGGGCAGTTGTGGTGATTGTGCTGAAAAAATAGTCCTGAAATTGATGCTGTCCGTTGAGCGCTGCACCGCCAGCTGTATACAGGAGGGGTATGGATTGATCCAACTGACCTGGTTTTTGCCACGTGATAATTCCTTTACCGAAAAGCCTGGCAAAGCTCGCTGCGACCATGCAATATGTGTAATAAGAGAGGCTAAAACCAGTATCAGGGGTCTCATGGGGCACAAATATAAAGGCTGCTCCGTTATGAAAATGGTAATGTGCCGGGCGGTAGTGAATGATTGCCCTGCAGTCCGCCACTGTGGATGAGGAGCAGACGACTGCCTGCGGGGAAAAAAGATTGGTGCAGCAGTTGTTCCACGGCCCAGGTCATTTTTCCGGTGTATACAAAATCGGTTGGCAATCCATCACTGGCCCATAAGCGCCGCATGTGATCCAGTAATGCGGGCTGGTGTTTGGCATAGCCGCCGCAGTGAAAACCATGCAATACATCCCAACGGGCATCACGCCTTTCCGCGGGCAACAAAGCAGCTGTTTTTTCCCGGGCATCGGTTTGATTTTTGAGTACACTGATGCCCAGCACCTGCTGGTATGGCAAGGCCGATTGTATCAGCCCCGCCAGGGTGGTACCGGTTCCCAATGCACAGATGATATGGGTATAGCGGCTGATGTCGAGGTCTGCTAAGATCTCTGCTGCACCGTTGGCCCCCAGTATGCCATAACCGCCTTCTTCAATCCAGTAATGGTTGTCCGATGCATAGCTGGCGCGCAATGTTGTTTTATCGCGATAAGCTTCCCGGCTGATGAACTGCAGTTCCATGCCCCTGTTGTGTGCGGCTTGCAGGGTATGGGACAGTGGGGTATTGGCATCGCCCCGGATCAGTCCCAGGCTTTTGAAGCCAGCATCCGCCGCTGCTTTGGCCAATGCGGCAATATGATTGGAATAAGCACCACCCATGCTCACCAGTGTGGTGGCTGCTTGTTTCCGGGCTTCCAGCAGGGGATATTGCAGCTTGAACCATTTGTTGCCACTGATTACCGGATCGAGTTGATCCAGCCGCAGGATATCGGTCTGTATATCCGCATGGCTCAGTAATGCCAATGATTGTATGGTTATATTTTGATTTTTTATCAACATTTCAAGCTATTTATCCCTGAATCCTTAGTTTCGCTTCACGCAAAAAAGAGCTATGAAACCAACACTTGTGATTTTAGCCGCCGGTATGGCCAGTCGCTATGGCAGTATGAAACAGATTCAGTCTTTTGGTCCTGCTGGCGAAACTATCATGGATTATTCAATTTTTGATGCAATCCGTGCCGGATTCGGAAAAGTTGTGTTCATTATCCGCGAGGAATTTGCTGAACAATTCCAGGCCATCTTCGAGCCCAAACTGAAAGGCCGTATTGCAACCGATTATGTGTATCAGCGTCTTGAATCTTTTACCGGTGGGCGGACGATTCCCGCAGAAAGAACCAAGCCCTGGGGTACTGCCCATGCTGTTTTATGTTGCAAGGGCAAGGTGAATGAGCCTTTTGCGGTGATCAATGCCGATGATTTTTACGGAGCAGATGCGTTTGCGAAAGCCTATACTTTTCTCACCACGGCCTGTAATGAGCAGACCTATTGTATTGTAGGGTATGAACTGGAAAATACCCTCAGTGAAAATGGCAGTGTGAGCAGGGGGGTATGTAATGTGGATGCAGCGGGTAACCTGACGGATATCAATGAGAGAACCAATATTTACCGGGATACAACGGGCGGTATTATTTATGAAGATGAAAAGGGACGTCATCCATTACCCGATAATAGCCTGGTGAGTATGAATTATCTCTGTTTTGCGCCGGGTTTTATTGATCTCTGTGAGCAACAGTTCGGTGAATTCCTGGACAAACATATACAGGAACCCAAGTCCGAGTTTTATATTCCCACGGCTACCAAACATTTTGTTCAATCGGGTGCCGGTGTGGTGAAAGTGATACCTACTGCTGCCCGCTGGTTTGGGGTTACGTATAAGGAAGATGCGCCCGGGGTACAGGCCAGTATTGAAGCGCTGGTGGCATCGGGAGCTTATCCCGCTGCCCTTTGGGCCTGAGCCAATACCTGACATTTGTTAAGGGGAAAAGTGCATACTTTTCCCTTTTTTATTGCTATTTTGATATAAATACCCTGTTTATGTCACAGATGCACCCGGATCATTTTAAAGAAAGGAAACAATTCCAACTGGAAAGACTGATTCTCTTCAGTGATGCTGTATTTGCTATTGCCATTACTTTATTGGTTATTGAAATAAAAGTACCCGATATTCATGCAGGTCCGGGTCAAAGCTATGCCCACCTGCTGGCAGAAGCGATTGCCGAAAAGCAGTTTGAGTTTTTTGGATTCATGCTCAGCTTTGCGGTTATTGGTCAGTTCTGGGTGAGTCATCACCGCTTATTCGGTTATGTTACGGGATATGATAACGGGCTGTTATGGCTGAATCTGCACATGCTTTTCTGGATTGTGCTGGTTCCTTTCAGCAGTGCATTGAATTCCCGGTATGGAGGTATGGATCAGGTGTGGATGTGGTACAGTTTCAATATGTTTATGATTGCACTTTCCATGTTTTTTATCTGGCGTTATATTGGCAAACCTGCGAGGGATTTATCGGTGCTGGCCGGGGATGCAAGGCTGCGGCAGATGGCGCAGGTGCGGAACCTTAGCATTGCCTGTATTTTTTTACTGGGTTTACTACTCTGCCTGCCGGGAGTTGATGTGCTGTCCTGGGTGGCCAGGTTTGTCTATATCCTGATTTTCCCGGCCATGCGAATGGTTAACCGGTTTTACCGTATACCAAAACAGCCTGCATAGCAGGCTGTTGAGTTAAGCAGGGTTTTATTCATTTATTTGCTGAATGCTTTTACATAGAAAACAGCTTCTTCCACTTTGGTGATCTGTTTTTTACGATCGATGCCGCGGATACTGCTTTTGGAAGGCAGTTTCATTTTGGCAAAACCGGTATCGCTTTTACGCAATTCGTCGATCATGGCATAAATGTTCCTGGATTTTACCGCGAAGGTTACACCTTCGGCGCTGGCCTGGCGGGTACTCAGGATACCAATCACTTCACCATTATTATTCAATACCGGTGCGCCAGAGTTGCCGGGATTGGCACTCATCTGCAACTGGTAGGAGAGGGAGTCGCCGTCGAAACCGCTGCGGGCACTCAGGTAACCAATACCGTATACCACTTCATTGCGGGGATAACCGAGGGTGAATATTTCTTCTCCCAGTTCTGCTTTGCCGGCTTTAATGGCATAGGGCAGTGATTTGGGGTGGATGAATTCTTTATCGGTAATGCGTAAGAGTGCAAGGTCGCGTTCAGTATCTACATACAGGATTGCTGCATTGAATTCCTTGCCTTTGCTGTTTACTACAATGGCGCCATTGCCTTTTAATACGTGGGCATTGGTTACCAGGTATCCTTTGGTATCGATGAGGAAGCCCGAACCACCGCTGATGAAACGTACACCGGCGGGTAATTTGCTTTGTACTTCATTGATGAGACTGCCCTGGTATTGCTGGTTCTTTTTAATGGCTTCAATATCGTTGCTCAGTTGCTGGAGCTGGTTGCCGCTAACAGCAGGTGCGAAATAGAGGGCCAGTCCGCTGATGAACAGGGCGATTACACCACCTACCGAAGCGGCGATGGCGGTAACACGTTTGTATTTGTTCCAGAGCTGGATAACACGTCCACGGGTACTTAATTCGCCACCTTCGTTGATATCGCCCCTTTCCAGTAAACGGGTATGTGCCTGGTGCAGGCTGTGTTTGAGATTGCGGTGCGTGGCATACATATCCATCTGGTGGAGGAACATACCATGCTCCACAACCATCTGGTCGATCTCAGGGGTGTTTTTCCGGAGGTTCTCAAAGTAGGTACGTTCTTCTGTGCTCATATCGCCGCCCAGGTACCTCTCTATGGCCTCTAATAATAAAATATCATCCATGGTACTTACTCTCCTATATTATACTGTGCAAAAAACAGTTTCTTCAAACGCATGAGGCACTTGTATTTCTGGTTTTTTGCATTGTCTGCATTGGTGTATCCGAAATTGGAAGCCAGTTCCTGCATGCCCATTTTCCGGAGATAATAACCTTCCAGCAGGCTTTTACAGGGCTCTCCCAGACTATTCAGCGCCCGGTCCATGATGGCGAATTCGGCATTGCGCTTTTCATGGATTTCGAGATCTTCTTCCACCGGAACAGTCTCCTCCAGGCTGTCCACCTGGTTTGTATAGCGTCCCAATTGCTGTAATCGCTTAAGCCAGAGTCGCCTGCATATGGAATATACATAGGTCTTGATTTGACAGGTTAACACAAATGATTCGCTTTGAGCCTTTTCGTATAGCGCAATCATGGCTTCCTGAAAAATATCCCTGGCATCGTCGTAAGAACCGTTGTTATTCAATATGAAAGCCTGAACCATATTAAAATTCTCTCGATATATGGTTTCCACTGCCCTGGAATCGTTGTTAGCCAGTCCTTTCAGTAATACTTGTTCGTTCGTGTCGGCTTTCACAGTGCTCCTTTTAATACGGTGAGGGGGGTAAAAGTAACCCAAATTAACCCTAAAAATTTTTTTTGAAAAAAAATCCGGAACCCGGGTTACCTTTTATATGGTGCGGGTATTAACATCTAAATTCACTCATACAAAACAAACACACAATGAAAAAAGTATTATTCGTTCTCGCTCTGGGCGCTTTCGCTGCTTGTAATTCTGGTGAAAACAAAGAAGCTGCTGCTGATACCGCTGCTGCTGTTACTACTGTAGACACTGCTGCTCATGCAGATACTGCTCATGTTGACACTACTGCAGTTAAAGTTGATACTGCTGCTAAGAAGTAATTGAATCGATAACCTACCCGGGTCTCTGACCCTTGCGGCCTGCTTGCCGGCGGGGTAGTGTTCAACGTTTTTCATATGGCAAGCAATCGTTAGAGGCCGTCCTGTTTCTACAGGATGGCTTTCTTTTTTCCAGCAATCAGCTACCGGCTAACGAAAGGTTGTTAGTATAATTTTTTTTATGGGGTTGATTGTTGTAAGCCCAGGCTGTTTTATATTTGATGCATGATGAATACAAACAGCTGGTTTTACTTTTTCTTTTATTACTTCTTTGAGAAAAGGAGCCGGGTTGTATTTGCTAAAGCATAATGATCATTAAATCAAGATACAGTCCCGGCCTTCCGCCGGGATTTTTTTTTGACCCGAAGCAACAGATATTTCATGGGAACACCACATACCAACACCCCGCCGCAGCGAATAGCCATTCAAGGCTATGAAGGCAGTTTTCACCAGGTAGCTGCGCAATATTTTTTTGGGGCTTCCGTATCTGTTCTTCCCTGTGCCAGTTTCCGGGAACTGGTGAAACTGGCTGGCGATACCAGTCATTCCAACGGCGGCATCATGGCTATTGAAAATTCCATTGCGGGCAGTATCCTGCCCAATTATAACCTGCTCCAGCAGAGTCAGCTTAAAGTCATTGGTGAAGTGTACCTCGAGATCAGCCAGAACCTGTTGGTTAATCCCGGTGTTCAGCTCGAAGATATTCGTGAAGTGCATAGTCACCCTATGGCCATACTCCAGTGCCTGGATTTCCTGGAAAAGCATCCCTGGAAGCTGGTGGAAACAGAAGACACTGCACTCAGTGCCCGTCTGCTGCACCAGCACCGTGGCCGGCATACGGCAGCCATTGCCAGCAAACTGGCAGCGCGTTTATTCGACCTGGATATTATTGGTCCCGATATTCATACCCTGAAAAACAATATTACCCGGTTCCTGGTAGTGGCACCCGGTAAAAAAATCAGTATCCCCGATAAAGCCGATAAGGCTTCGGTGTATTTCCAGACCGATCATACCAAAGGAATCCTGTCGAAAGTATTAGCCGTGATTGCCGATGGAGGCATCAACCTCAGCAAATTGCAGAGCATGCCCATTCCCGGCAGTCATTTTAAATATGGTTTTTATGCCGATATGGAATTTACCGACCGCTTACAGTTGGAAACGGTACTGGCGGCATTAACACCGGTTACTAAAAACCTGAAATTATTTGGCGTTTACCGCAAAGGAAAAGTTGTAAAAGGATAAATTATGCAAGTGCAAACCGCAGCAAGACTGGATGGCATTGGTGAATACTATTTTTCGCGGAAACTTCGTGAGATTGAGGTATTGAACCAACAGGGTAAGCAGGTGATTAACCTGGGTATTGGCAGTCCCGATCTGCCGCCCCATCCCGATGTGATCCGTGTTTTGCAGGAAGCTGCTGCCCGTCCCGATGTACACGCTTACCAATCGTATAAAGGATCGCCGGTACTGCGGGAGGCGGTGGCCGACTGGTACCAGCGCTGGTATGGGGTGCAGCTGGATGCGAATACTGAAATATTGCCCCTGATCGGCAGCAAGGAAGGGATCATGCATATTTGTATGACTTATCTGCAGGCAGGGGATATGGCCCTGATTCCGGATCCGGGTTATCCTACATACAGCAGTGCGGTTCAATTATCCGGTGCCACACCGCTGACTTATCAGCTGACGGCGGCAAACAATTGGATGCCCGATTTCGAAGCGCTGGAAGCCATGGACCTCTCCAAAGTAAAGCTCATGTGGGTGAATTATCCGCATATGCCAACCGGGCAATTGCCTACACCGGCTTTGTTTGAACGACTGGTTGCTTTTGGAAAAGCACATGGTATGCTGATCTGTCACGATAACCCCTACAGTTTTATCCTGAATGATCATCCGGTTAGTTTATTGGCCGTACCCGGTGCCAAAGAAGTGGTACTGGAACTGAATTCACTCAGTAAAAGTTCCAATATGGCTGGCTGGCGGGTGGGAACCCTCTGTGCGGCCAGGGAAAGGATTGAAGAAGTATTGCGATTCAAAAGCAATATGGACAGCGGTATGTTGCTGCCGGTTCAATTGGCTGCGGCCAAAGCCCTGCAACTGGATGCCAGCTGGTACACCGAATTGAATGCGGTGTATCGTGAGCGGCGGGAGGCGGTCTATGCTTTGCTGCGTTTGCTGAACTGTCGTTTTTCCACCGAACAAGCTGGTTTATTTGTGTGGGCAGCGGTACCGGAAACGCATACAGATGGGTATGCATTGAGTGATCAGGTATTAGGGCAAGCTTCGGTATTCCTCACACCGGGAGGCATTTTTGGTGAAGCGGGTAATGGCTATATCCGCATCAGTTTATGTGCGAGTACGGCCAAACTGCAGGAAGCCATGCAAAGAATTCAGGAAAGAATGACTATTCAATAGTACAGAAACCTAAACCATGACAATAACCATTATCGGAACAGGATTGATCGGCGGCTCTATGGCATTGGCTTTACGCGACCTGGGCATTGCATCCCATATCATTGGGGTGGACCATACGCCTGCGCATTGTGAAAAAGCACTGGCGTTGGGTATTGTGGACGAGACAGCTGGTTGGGAAGCAGCGGTTGATCGTTCTTCACTGGTGATACTGGCAACACCCATCAATGCAGCCGAAGCTTTATTGCCGATGATCCTGGACAGGGTTGACCGGCAGGTGGTGCTGGATGTGGGTTCTACCAAAAAAGTGATTTGTGATGCGGTGGCCGATCATCCCAGGAGGAGTCGCTTTGTAGCCACCCACCCCATGTGGGGTACCGAGTACAGTGGTCCGGAAGCGGCCGTACGGGGTGCTTTTGTTAATAAAGCAACTGTGATCTGTTCGCGCAATGACAGTGATGCGGATGCTGTGGAAATGGTGGAAAGCATTTACCGGCAGTTGGGTATGCACCTGGTGTATATGGATGCTACGGAGCACGACCTGCATGTGGCCTATGTGAGTCATATCTCACATATCACCTCATTTGCCCTGGCGAATACGGTACTGGAGAAAGAGCGGGAGGAAGATGCCATTTTTGAACTGGCCAGTGGTGGGTTTGAAAGTACGGTGCGACTGGCCAAGAGTAATCCGGCTATGTGGGTACCCATTTTTATGCAAAACCGGGAAAACATACTGGATGTATTGAATGAACATATTGCACAGCTGCGCAAATTCAAAGCCTGCCTGGAAAAGGAAAATGAAGCATACCTGCAGGAATTGATTGAAAAAGCCAATGGCATCAGGCGCATATTAAAATAACCAATTAGTTGCGAAAAGCCCGTACAGACTGGCTTACAGCAAGAAAAAACAGGCAAAGCCCTATATAAAAAGTAACTTTGCCGCAAAAATTAAAGATACATGACCACATTTGAAGGGTTAGGAATTGATGAAAGATTGGTACGGGCAACCACCGATCTGGGTTTTGAAACACCTACGGCTATTCAGGAACAGGCGATACCCATACTGCTCAGCGGTACCAGGGATTTTATTGGGCTTGCCCAAACAGGTACCGGCAAAACGGCTGCTTTTGGCTTACCATTACTGCACGTGATACAACCACAGCGTCATCCGCAGGCACTGGTTGTATGCCCTACACGCGAACTTTGTTTGCAGATTGTTAAAGAACTCGACTTATTTAAGAAATACATGCCGGGTGTTGGCGTGGTGGCTGTTTACGGTGGTGCATCCATCGGCTTACAGATCCGCGACCTGAAAAAGGGACCACAGATTGTGGTTGCCACACCGGGCCGTTTGATTGATCTCATTGAACGCAAAGCCATTGATCTGGAACAGATTGAATATGTGGTGCTGGATGAGGCAGATGAAATGCTGAACATGGGTTTTCAGGATGATATTGAATTTATCCTGAAGAATACACCCAAACGCGAGAGTACCTGGCTTTTCAGTGCTACCATGCCACCGGAGATCCGTAAAGTAAGCCGTAAGTACATGAAAGAACCGGCTGAAGTAACGGTAGGTAAAGTAAATACTGCCAATAAAAGCATCGATCACCAGTTTTATGTAACCAGCGCACATAACCGCTATGAAACCCTGAAAAGGATCATTGATTTTAATCCGGGTATTTATGGCATCATTTTCACCCGTACCAAAATTGATGCGCAGGAAATATCAGAGCGACTCACCCGTGAAGGATACGATATCGATGCATTACACGGCGATCTTACGCAGGGTCAGCGTGATAAAGTAATGGGCCAGTTCCGGGATAAGAGCCTGCAGTTACTGATTGCTACCGATGTGGCAGCACGTGGTATTGATGTACAGGGTATTACCCATGTAATCAACTACGAACTGCCCGATGATGTGGAAGTATATACCCACCGCAGTGGCCGTACCGGTCGCGCCGGTAACCAGGGTATCTGTATTTCCATTGTACACTCCAAAGAGTTGTATAAACTGAAACAGATTGAACGCATTAATAATTCAAAGTTCCATAAGCTCGATATCCCCAGTGGTAAAGATGTTTGCCGCAAACAATTCTTCCATTTCATGGATAAACTGTTGTCGGCCGATATCAGTCATGGCGACTATGAAACCTATGTACCCATGCTGGCGGAAAAATTTGCTGAAGTAAGCAAAGAAGATGTGCTGAAGCGTGTGGCGGCTATGGAGTTTGATCGCTTTTTGAAATACTATGAGCATGCGGAAGACCTGAATTTCCGTGAGAAGAACAGACGTGAATTCAATGATAGTCCTGATCAGGGCCGTAAGCGTGATGCCGGTCGCGGTGATAACCGCAAGGATTACCGCAAAGGTGGCGGATACAGCAGACTTTTTGTGAACCTGGGAACCAAGGATGGTTTTTACAAAGCCAGCTTCCTGCAGTTCATCCTGGATATGAGCGATCTGAAGAAAGAAGTGCTGGGTAAAATTGACATGAAGGATATGAACAGCTGGATTGAAATTGAAAAAGGAGCAGCACAGCAAATGATCCGTTCACTGGATGGTAAGAATTACAAAGGAAGAAGGATCAGAATGAATGATGCCGATACTGGTGGTGGAAGGAAACCCAGGAAAGGAGAAGCGTAAATTTTTGAATTTTTGATCTGTGCTTTTTTGATGGGTTGTCAAATTGAAAACCTCATACTCGCAGATCTGAAATCAAAAATCAAAAAATCACAGATCAAAAAATCGTACTTATATTTTATGGAGCAAGCAATCGAACAAAACACCGGGGTGGCGGCTTTATTACAAAAGCGACCCCTGATCATTTCAGGTCCCTGTAGTGCCGAAACAGAGGAGCAGGTACTGGAAACAGCCACAAGGCTCGCGGCTACCGGTAAGGTAGATATCCTGCGGGCAGGTATTTGGAAACCCCGCACCAGACCCGGTAGTTTTGAAGGGATTGGTACCAAGGGGTTACCCTGGCTGCAACAGGCCCGTAAAGTATCTGGTTTGCCCGTTGCCGTAGAAGTAGCTACGGGTAAGCAGGTGGAAGATGCACTGCATTTTGATGTGGATGTACTGTGGATCGGTGCCCGCACCACCGTTAACCCCTTTAGCGTACAGGAAGTAGCCGATGCTTTGCGTGGTGTGGATGTTCCGGTACTGATCAAGAACCCCATCAACCCCGATCTGGAACTGTGGATTGGTGCCGTGGAAAGGGTGGCTAAGGCAGGTATCCGCAATATTGGTCTTATTCACCGCGGATTCAGCTCCTATGGTAATACCGAATACCGCAATGCACCCATGTGGCACCTGGCCATTGAAATGAAACGTCGTAACCCCGAACTGCTCATGATCAATGACCCCTCCCATATCTGCGGCCGCCGCGATATCCTCCAGGATGTGGCACAAAAAGCCATTGACCTGGATTTCGACGGACTGATTATTGAAAGTCATATTGATCCTGATAACGCCTGGAGTGATGCCAAACAACAGATTACGCCTGAGCGACTGGGAGAACTGGTGCGTTCCATCATCTGGCGTAAAGAAGATATCAGTTCTGAAGAAATGCATGCCGCCATGGAAAAAATGCGTCAGCAGATCAATCAGCTCGATGATGAATTGTTGCAGTTACTCGGACAAAGAATGAAAGTGGCCGATAAAATTGGTCAGTATAAGAAGGATAACAATATCACCATCCTCCAGACCAATCGTTGGAATGCCATTCTGGAGAGAGCTTTTGCCAAGGGTGAAAAACTGGGACTGAGCAAGGATTTCATCACCAAGTATTTCGATGCCGTACACATGGAAAGCATTAACCACCAGAACAAAATCATGAATGCATAGTTGTTGATACAACCGGCATACTAACCAAGCACTATGAAGAAACAAAGTTTTATCCTGGGCGGTGAATCTGTTACCTGTTATTTCAGGGATGATTTCCAGCGGCTGGAGAAACTGGTTACACGGGAACAGGCGGTACTGATTACCGATGCGCATGTTTTTGATGCACACAAACGCCGTTTCAAAGGTTGGAATACCATTGTACTGAAAGCCGGAGAAGCGTATAAAGTGCAACAGACGGTTGATGTGGTGATTGATCAGTTGATTGCCATGGGTGCTGACCGTCAGACCGTATTGGTAGGTGTGGGCGGTGGTGTGGTACCCGATATTACCGGTTATGTAGCTGGTATTTACATGCGCGGCATTCGTGTTGGT
>JAACZQ010000088.1 GCA_009996675.1 Chitinophagaceae bacterium | reverse complement strand
CAGGCGCGTATGGTAAGGGAATGGTAGGGGAATACCCTGCTGATACCCTTAGGATACATAGGGGACCAGTATGGGATCATCGGACCGGCATCGGACTTGTAACGGACTTGTATCGGACTTGCATCGGAGTGAAAGCCAGAACTTCTTCTAAATGAACCGGTTGTGAAATGTTGCCTTATTGTTTTGTACTGAAAAATCTTTACCGATGTACGGTATAATACTCATCGGGCTGTACAAACCCTGTGGTTATAACTGTATGCGCTTTACGTTGGTGTATGGGTTATGGTTGTGCTTCTTCTGATGTCTATAGCATAGCTCGCCGATGATGTGTACCTTGTTCCTGTGCGGGTGGCCGCAGCCTGCTTTGGCCGGAGATCCTTGCGGGAAAACTGCAGCAAGCCGGTACTGTGGCGCAGAAAAATCCATGATCACCAGTAATACCCAATACCATGCAAAAGTATAAACCTTGGTTTTCGGCAGTAGTCATGATGTCCATACTCATGGCTTGCGGAGATACCCGCCAGCAGGCTGCTCAAAACAAGAACAGCGATAGTACCGGGCAGGCATCTGCAACAGCAAAGCCTGCGATCAGGCAAAAAATTACGCCCTCACTTTGGGTGGACAAAGATGCCAAAGCAGTAGTGGACTATTACCTGTCTATTTTCAAGCAGGGTAAAATGAAAGCATACCACCAGTATAAAAATCCGCCGGAAGCAAAAGCCTTTGGTGGTCAGGATAATTTTGAAACAGCGGTTATGGAAATTGGTGATATGGAATTCAACATTTTAGCTGCGGGTCCTTACTTTAAGTTCAATGAATCTGTTTCTTTTGTGATCAATTGTAAAGACCAGGCAGAAGTAGATTATTACTGGAATGCTTTAACCACCAATGGCGGACAAGAGGGTTCCTGTGGATGGTTGAAGGATAAATATGGTTTATCCTGGCAGGTGGTTCCTGTGGAGTACTACGACCTCATCAACAATGATGATCCCCAAGTGCGGGAAAAAGCCATGCGGAATACACTGAAACAGAAAAAGCTGATTCTTTCGGAGCTTAAATAAGATCCTGTTTCGATCATGTAAAATCAGCCACAGATGCACAGATTAGCGAAACCAGATCTGTGCAGCTGTGGCTGACTAATAGAAGCTGTATCCAATGCTCCGGATCAGCCATTCAAACTTTTATTCACCCGGATGATAGGTGCGTACTTTATTCTTTAATACATCTTCTTTATAAAAGAAAATATCCTTGAATACGCCATTGATAAAACCATTGGCCTGGTCGGTGAAATTGGGTGATTGCGGATCGCGGCTTTGTCCGCCCGTGATGATGGTGCGGGCTTTGAGTTTGGGTCCGAATTCTACTGCAGCGAGGAAACTGTTTCCGGAAACACCGTACCGTTTTTTGGTATCATTGGTAGCGCGGCTTTCAAATGCGGGCAGTGAGCCAAAGCGGGAAGAAGCAGATGCTACGGGGATACTGGGTTTGGTATCATCGAAACGGGCTCCTTCGGCTACCCGCTGGAAGCGGTTGATCTCGCCCCAGGGCTGGCGCCAGTTACCAAAGTCTTTTTCTAGGTTGGCAATGGCGGTTTGCAGGGCTTCCAGTTTTTGTTGTGCACTAGTTTCGCTTGCCAGGTTTTCAAAACGTTTCAATCCCTGGGTTCCTTCTTCCATGGTACGGGCGCGGGGCATGAGTGTGGAGAGACGGGTAGCCCAGTCGATGGCAATGGTGGTGGCTACAGAATTGGCCGCAGACTCGCGGTTCCAGCTGCGCAACAGGTCCATCGGTTCTTTCAGTGTTGCTTTGAGCGGACCTTCATACCCATCATAATCGCGGAACAGTGCCGGTAATAATACATCAAAAGCCGAGAGGTAATGGTTGTAACCAATGGCAATGATTTTATCGAGGGTAATGTCTTTGGCATCTTTCAGCAAACGCATGGCATTGAGGGCGCGGTTGTTTTGTCCGTCCGGTGCCATATACGCCGGATAGTCGCTGGCTTTGGGACTGCTTTCTCCTGCGGCGGTAAAGGGTGTGGAATTACAGTTCTGTATCCAGCCAGTGGCGGGGTTGTAGATATGAATGATTTCATCGAGGGTATGCACACCCTGCCATTCTGTTTTACTGGTACTGCCGTCTACGGGCAGGGTCCAGTCGATATTGGGATCACGTTTCGGTACAAAATCGCCATGCCAGTAGGCAATATTGCCTTTATCATCGGCATACACGGTATTGTTGGTGGTATTGGAAAGCAGTTGCATGGCTTTTTTGAAAGCTGCCAGGTCATTGGCTTTGGTACTCACCCAGGACTGGATCAATGCATCGAGTGAGCGGTTATTTTCTTTGAGGCTGAGCCATTTGCCATTGCGACTGCCCATTACCGGACCATGGTGGGTATAGAAAGCATTCACCGTCATGGGTACTTGTACACCATCTTTTTTATAGTGAACGGTAATGCTTTTGTTGCGTACGGGTTTTTGCTGGCCATCGTAGGCATACACCCACTGGTTGTTTTGCTGACTTACTTTTTCTTCATAGAGATCAGCCACATCGGCATAACCGGTGGTATGCATCCAGCCCAGGTGTTGGTTAAAGCCCTGGTAGATGAAGAACTGTCCCCAGGTAACGGCACCATAGGCATTGAGTCCTTCTTCGCTAACCATCTGCACTTCGGTGCGGAAGTAGAAAGGTACGTGGGGGTTGATGTAGAGGATCGCATTACCCGATGCTGTGCGTTTGGGTGCGATGGCAAAACCATTGGAGCCCCGCAGTTCAACTTCGTCTTTAAGCGGCTGGTGGAAGTAGGCTGTGGTATTGGTTTTGTTGTTGCCGTAGAGGTTGCGGATATCATCGAGGGTGATGCCGCCGGTGCGGGTGGCGGAAACACTGCCATCGGTAAACATGAGGTGGAACCAGGGTTCGAAACGTTGCAGTACGGCGGGTTTCACTTCGGGATGTTTGTAGAGATAATAATTCACGCCATCGGCAAAAGCGTCGAGCAATTTTTTAAACCAGGCAGGACTGCGCTGGTAATCGCGGATGGCATCGGCACTGTCTTCAATGAGCCGCATTTGCAGGTCGGTGTACAACATGCGTTCTCCATCGGCCTCGGCCTGGCGGCCCAGTACTTCCAGGTAATTGCGTTCTACCCGGGCAAAATTTTCCTCGCATTGGGCATAGAGTAATCCGAATACGGCATCGGCATCGGTTTTGCCATAGATATGGGGTATGCCCCAGGTATCGCGGATGATGGTTACATTGGTAGCCTGTTTTTTCCAGCGGCTTATTTCAGCATCGGAAAAAGTCTGGGCTTTCAGTCCCAGTGGCAACAAGAGGCAGAGAAGCAGGTATTTTTTCATGGATAGCAATTAGGGTTCAAACCTACAGGAAATATGATTCCGGTATTGGGGTTATCGGCGAATAAAGTGTGGTGTACTTGGAGAAAATGAGCCACAGATACACAGATTACGGGTTGATCATCTGTGCATCTGTGGCTGTATCAACCTGGCGGTATGGTAGCCGTGGGTAAGCGGAATCAATACCCCCAGCTTTTCATGACGGCCAGGTCTTCTTTTACGCAATCGAGTGGTGCAACGCCCTGGTAGGCTTCCTGTTCAATGATGAAGTGCAGGGTACCGCCTTTGGCTTTGCAGAGATCGGTAATGGCTTTGGTACCGGCCACACCTTTGCCGAGGATGGTGCTTTCATACCCATCGCCTTTGGCATTTTTGATTTCGTCTTTAACGTGAACAGATACAAAGCGACCGGGGTTTTTGGCAACGATCTCCAGGGCTTTGGCGCCGGTATGGTAGAGATTACCCATATCCAGCTGCTGTACTACCAGTTGTGGATCGGTATGCTGGAGGATAATATCGTATACGGTTTGTCCGTTGAGGGTGGCCGTGAATTCAAAATCGTGGTTGTGGTAGCCAAAGCGCATGCCCGACTGTTTGCAGAGCTCGCCGCTTTTGTTGAACACTTCCATATAGGCCAGCATATCATCGTAGGTCTTGCGCAGTTCGGCGTCGAGCCAGGGACTGATCACCAGTTCCTGTCCAACAATGGCGGCATCTTCTACGGTATATTTCCAGAGATCGGTAAAGGCTTTTTTGGAAGCATCCCAGTGTTGTTTACCCATTACGGTATGACCGCTGGGCATTTTCAGTCCCAGGTCATCCAGTACTTTTTTAAAGTCTTTGGGGCTGTAGCCATAAAAACTGCGGTTCACATAATTCGCATGTTCCACGTACCGGTAACCCATATTGGCCAGTGCTTTGAGCGTGCCCAGGGGGTCTTTGCGCATATCATCGCGTACGGAATAGAGTTGAACGCCGGTAAGGGTTTTGGCCGTGGTGCCGGCGCGGAGGGCTGCGGGTAATACAGCCATACCTGCTGCGGTAAAAATCCCTTGTTTGAGGAAGGATCTTCTGGTTTTGTTCATGGTATTACGGTTTGGTGCTGAAAACAAACGGATAAAAGCTGCATGATTCATACAAAACAAAAACATCACATCCGGCAGGCAATCTCATGCGAGGTATGAATATACTGATAATTTCTAATTGCTGAAACGGTAATACATGAAGCCACAGATGCACAGATTGGGGATAGATCTGCTGAGCATTTGCGGCCCGACTTGTGCTTCAAACCGGGGATCAGCTTTCCTCGTCGAAATAGAGTTTATAGTAATGCTTACCCACCATTTCATCATAGCCTTTTTCGATGAGGTCTTTCCGGCCATGGATATAGACGTGGAAGTTTTTATCCAGCTTTAAGATGCTTTTAAACACCCGCTGTTGTTTTTTAACGGCGGCGAGGTGAATATCAAATTCATCTTCTACGGTTACCTGGCGCGCGGCTTCATAGGTCTGCCGGTATTGGGTAAAGCTGTCGATTACTTCGGGGTGGTGTAGTACTTCCTGTGCAAACTCATCTATTTTAAAAGACTCATGGGTTTTGAAATAATCCATGCTGCGGTTGAGCAGGTCTATCTGATCGCTTTTGTTCACATCAAATTTCTCGGTGAGTTCATTGCTGATGAAGAGTTTGCACATACCCAGGGCAGCATCGGTATGGTGATAGCTGTTGGTATAACGGGTAACCTGGAGAAAATCGTCTACCCAGTACTGTGTTTCCTGTTGTTTATTGGTTTGGTCCACCACACAAACCACATAACCTTCGGCCCTGTTTTTTTTGAATACGAGACAGCCTTTATCCAATTTGTTGATATTGATACCGTCTTCGGCAATCACTTCCCAGCTCTGGCCATGGGGGAATACTTTCAGGAAGGTTTCTTTGGTTTCGCTTTTAAAAATACCAATGGCTTCGGTGTATTCGGTACCAAAAGGCACCTGGTTGAAACGAACAATATACAGTTCTCCTTCTTTCACCCTGGCATGGGTACTTTTCTGGTAGAGGAACTGTGCCAGTTTTACGCTTTCGGCGTGCAGGGAGGCGGGATCATCGAAAATATTGTTTACATAGTGATACACTTCATTCAGTGAGAGATCACTGATATGGGTGAAATGATACTGTTCATGTTCATTAAAGGGTTGCAGGAAATAGCGGCAGAGCAGGCTGCGTACTATCTCGTCGTTCAGGGTCAGGGCATCGGCAGATAATTGCAGGGGCTCATTGCGGGTGGGATTACCTACCCGGTGTACCACTACTTCTTCCAGTTGAACGCTATCGGTTTGGGTCATGCCGCAAATTACAACTATCGCGCATTGTGAGTGGGGCGTGCCATATAAAAAAAGCCTTTGCGCGAAAAAATCGCAAAGGCTTTGATTGGATGGTTTTTCAGGATCTTCCGCCGGGTCTTTTTTGCCAGGGACCGACGGATCTGGATTCTAAACGGATTCTTGGATTGTAAAACCGCTGTCAGATACTAAGTGCACTACTACTTCATACCTGAGCGATACAAAAGTAGTAGCAGGTAAAAAAGCGGCACATAGTTCAACCGGTAGATTTCAGGTAGCCAAGGGGCTGGCCAATCGTAGTGCAGTCACTACAATACCGGGTGTTTTAGCGGGAGGGCAATGGGGTTAAATCACTTGCTGCTTTGAATGGGGCCGTTGCGGATGGCAGCAGACAGTTCTTCCTGTACTTTGCGGATACCATTGGTTACCTGGGGAATAACGAAATCCTGCACATAGTCTTTTTCGTTGAGCCTTCTTTCGTTGTAAGCTTCCAGGGGGTATTCGGGCGGGCGCATATCCTGCTGACTGGTTTGGGCACCAATACAGAGAATATCGGTGATCTGTGCCTGAAAAGCGGTATCACTGAACTGAACTGTGAGGGTGAACATAATGAAAGTCTGTTCCATATTCAGTCCCGAACGGTCGTTGGGATACATCACATAAAAACCACCTTTGCCGCTGATGCTTTGCATGGATTTGTCCTCCACCAGGTTCAGTGGTTTGCCCTTGCGGGTAATTTTCAAATGGTCTTCAAAACGGGAGGTTTTATAATACTGGAGAAACCAGGCTTTGGTGCGGCCATACATTTCTGCTTTACCAATACCGGGACTCTCTGAGCTGAGATAGGTAATTTTTTCGGTAGCCGAATCCATGGGGAAGCGTAACTGGGCATCCGCATAGAGGCATAACAAAAAAGATATAAAGAAAAATGTAGTGCTTTTTTTCTTCATAAACAGGGGTTGGGAAGGGTAAATTATTAAAAAACCAGCATAGTTGTTCATTAGAATCTGATTAGCCAATCGGTAATGTTGTATCTTTTAGCAAAGTATCTGTTATGAATGATCAACATGGCTTTCAGCAAAAAATGGTTACCTGGCTGGATGAGCACCGGGTACGTCGCACGACCGGACAAAGAATTGCCGATGCCGTAGCACAGGGTATGGGCTCCTGGACATTTATTATACTGCAAACGGTTTTTGTGGTGGTATGGATGTTACTGAATGTGGTGGGATATATTCGCCACTGGGATCCCTATCCTTTTATTCTGCTGAATCTATTATTCTCTACACAGGCAGCTTATGCCGCACCCGTGATTATGATGTCGCAGAACCGCCAGAGCGAGCGCGACCGCCTGCAGGCCAATGCCGATTACCAGACCAATATTGAAGCGAAAAAAGAAATTGAAGAATTACAGATACGACTCACCCGTATTGAAATTGAGAAACTGGACCGGATACTGGATTTGCTGGAGAAGCGGAATCAATAAAATAAAGCTTCGGCACAGGTATTGGTTTTCCATAATAATTTCTGCGTACAACACATGCGGTACTGCGCCAGCAGGGCGCCACCCAGTGTGAGTACGGCTACCACCAGCAGGATATTTTCGAGACCCAGGTGTTTGCTTAGCAAAGCGGCCAGCAATGCGCCGAATACATAACCACTGTCTCGCCAGAAACGAAATATACTCAAGCCGGCCGCCCGTTGCTGCGGGTGCAGTTCCTGTGCTACCAGGCTCAGCATATTGGGGTAAACCAGTGCGGTGCCCAGGCCCAGTAATACGGCTGCCAGCATACTACCATAAACGGGGCTATGCCAGGCCAGCAATACCAGGGCAATGGATTGCAGGGTCATACCCATGATGAGTAATTGCTTTTTACAGAAGAGATCACCCAGCCTTCCGGTCCATAACTGGGCCAATCCCCATACAGCCGGATAGATACCGGCAATGAGTCCGATGGTGCTGAGGGTATAACCTCTTTGGGTTAGTATCAGGGGGAGTACTACCCAAACTACACCATCGTTTAAATTATTAATCATGCCATTGATGGTGGTGGTACCCATATTCCGGTGTTGCCAGCTAATGGTTTTCATGAGACGGGGATACTGCGGCAATCGGCTGCTCTCGCTTTCTGTCTGTACAAAAGCACGGGTATCTTTTACCAGCCACCAGCTGAGGAATAAACCGAGTCCCACAAAAAACAATGCGGGAATAAAAGGAAAGAAGACAATACCATATTGCGCAGCCAGTTTGCCCGACAGGAAAGCTGCGAGGCCCAGCGCAGCATAACCGGCAAATTCATTGATGCCCATGGCCAGTCCCCTTTGCCGGGGGCCGGCCAGGTCAACTTTCATGATCACCGTAGCCGACCAGGCCATTCCCTGATTAATACCCAGCAGGATATTGGCAGCAATGATCCACCACCAGGATTGGGCAAACATGAGCAGAAAGGGTACGGGTATGGCTATGAGCCAGCCCAGTACCAATAACTGTTTGCGTGAAAAGCGGGGCAGCAGCAGGGTCATACCATAATTGGTAAGTGATTTGGCCAACCCGAAGCTGAGTACAAAACTGAATAAGACTGATTGACTGCTGATATGAAACTGCTTATTTCCCAACTGTGGCAACAGGGTTCTTTCCAGTCCAATTAATGCGCCCACCAGCGCATTCACCAGCACCAGCAGCAGGAACTGGCGCAGGTTACGCTGCAATCCGGGTATGGCGGATGTGTTCATAGCCTCGCTATTAATGCGGTAATTTTTCCCGGAAATAACCATAGACCCAGGTACCGGCCAGGGCACTGAGTACAATGACAGTTACGGCCAGGGCTCCGGTACCAATTTGGGCAAAGAGTGGTCCGGGGCAGGCGCCGGTCAATGCCCAGCCGAATCCGAATAACAAACCACCGATGATCTGTCCCTTATTGAATTTCTTGGGTGTGAAGGAAATGGTTTCGCCATGAATGGTTTTGATCCTGAACTTTTTAATCAGTGCTACTGAAATGGCCGCCACTACTACGGCTGTTCCGATCACACCATACATATGAAAGCTTTGCAAGCGGAACATTTCCTGGATACGGAACCAGGAAATGATTTCTGCTTTTACAAAAACGATCCCGAATACCAGACCAACGGCCAGGTACTTGAGGTTATACCACCAGGGGTGTTGTTCCTGTGATTCGTTCACACACATGGTGTCGAGTGAACGTACTTCAAAATCATTAACTATTTCGGGTGTTGATGGTGTCATGGTTATTACAATTGGAGGATAAAGGGTAAAATAAGATTGGCCATGAGGAAACCACCGGCCATAAAGCAACAGGTAGCTACCAGGGAAGGCCATTGCAGGGTACTCAGCCCCATGATGGAATGACCACTGGTACAGCCACCGGCATAACGCGTACCAAAGCCCACCAGGAATCCGCCGCCCACCATGAGGATCAAACCACGTGCAGTAAACAGTGATTCCCAGGATACCAGCTGACTGGGCACCAGGCCGGTATAATCGGTGATACCATAACCGGCCAGTTCTTTCGCCAGTGCCGGATGCACTTGTACGGGCGCGGGGTTGGACAGGTATTGTGCCGCCAGCCATCCGCCGATGAGGATGCCGCCTACGAAGAACAGATTCCAAACTTCTTTTTTCCAGTTATAGGTAAAGAAGGGAATACGTGCCGGTAAACAGGCCGCACAGATATGCCTGAGGTTGGCAGATATGCCAAAATGTTTATTGCCCAGCAAGAGTAGGGCGGGAACAATTAATCCGATCAATGCACCTGCCACATACCAGGGCCAGGGCTGTTGTAACCATGCAATCATTTCATTGTATTTTCTGTTTGCAAAAAAACCAATAAGCAGGTTCTCGCAGCGTGACATGCATCACGCTTTAGTTTTTTTCGCGGACCAGCAACAGGGGTTGGTAGGGGCCATATTTATGCTGTTGCTCGGAAAAGCCATCGGCATAAGGCCCGAAAGGGTAATCTACCGGTTTTTTTCGAATATCGGGCCAGTCGCCTGATAAGTCTTTCTGTGGCCGGGGCTGGCTGTTCACAAATGCTGCCACATCCCAGGCTTCGGTTGCGGAGAGTACCGGATGGCTTTTGGTGTCGGTATAAGGCATATTCTGCCATACAAATGCTGCAAAATTACTGATCCGGTAGAGGCCGGCACCGGTATTATAACTATGTGCTCCCCATAAGGGTGGATACTGGTAGCTTTGGTTTTGGGTGGATGTTTGGCCTTCGCCGTTGGCACCATGGCAGCTGGCACAGAGACTGGTATATACCAGCTGTCCCGCTTTGGGGTCGGCGGCGCGGTTGAGGTAAGCGGGTTTATGCAGACCACTGCCCTGCGGCTGTGTTCCCTGCGGTACGCGCTGTCCCAGCCAGCGGATATAAGCATATATGGCCCGGTACTCGCGGCTGTTGCTGTCGGGGGCGCTGCCATTCAGACTTCTCTCAAAACAATCACTCACTCTTTTATAAATACTTTCATAACCACCACTGCGGTCGCGGTATTTGGGATAGTTGGCATAAACCGCAGAAAAATTATTGCCGAGGGGACGTGTGCCGGCATCGAGGTGACAATTCTGGCAGTTCATGCCATTGCTGATTTGGGCTACCGTACCCCTGGGTCCCAGGTATTGGGCGGTATTGGCAATGAGTTCACGCCCGTATACAACGGCTTCTCTTTCGGCTTTATTGGCAATGGGATTGAGGAATATACTGGGAGCATGCCAGTTGCTGTCTGTTTCAACCGTGGCGGTGCTGTGCTGGTGTGCGGGCATACTGTTCCAGGCCAGTGCCAGTACCAGCAGTACGATTAAAATGAGTATCCAGTTAGACCGGATTTGTTGCCACATAGATTAAAACTACGTTGAATAAGCTTGTGTTTACCAGGTGAATGATAAATTTCTGCGATAGTAGTTCTTGCAAAGGCCGCCGGGTTTTGCAAGCAGTCCATAAGCAGGTGGCAGTAGTCGTAGCAACAAAAGGCCTTATGCCCGGTCAGGCGTGTAATGGTATGAATGGTTTGAGCGGATCAGGAACGGTGTGCCTGTATCAGTTGCTGGAGTTGACGGGCATTTTTAACCCCGGGTTCACGCCATTTGAGTTGACCATGCTGGAAGATCATGAGGGTTGGTATACTGCTTACCTGGTATTGGGCAGCAATATCATTGTGTTCATCTACATTGATCTTGAATATCTGTATCTCATCACCCATGGCAGCTTTGAGTTCTTTTAAAACGGGTGGCATGAGTTTACAGGGACCACACCAGTCGGCATAGAAATCAATCACCACGGGTTTATCGGAAGCAATGATTTTTTCAAAAGCGTTATTGGGCATGGGAATCTGTTTTTTTATTTTTCTGAAAAAGGGAAAACAGCAGCATCCCCAGTACGGCAAAGTACAGGGTGCTGTTCAGGGGCCGGGAAGTGATGGCGCAGCTGCCGGTGGTGCAACCAATGAATTTCCAATAGACATATCCTGCCAGGGCACCTGTGAGGGCGCCGGCTATGGGTAAACGGTTATGTTTAAACCACTTCTTCATAATCATTGTTGACTGGTTTTCCGGATTGGCGTTGTTGTGGAATGGCACAACTGCCACCCATACAGTTACCCAGGTTCAGTAAAGTTAATACACCCAGCAGACCGCCGGCCCATCCCAGCAGGCTGTCCTGCATACGAATACCTTCAATCACCATCACCACGGCCATGAGCATTCGCAGGATGCGGGTCCAGTGCCATTGCTGTAATAGAATCTGTTTCATGGTTATTTCAGTTTAAGCTGTAATAGATTCCAGGCGCCGCCATTGTAGGTATCAATACCCGCTGATTGCAGGATACGCCGGGCCATGGCACTTCTGTTACCACTCCTGCAAACCGTAATCACCGGTTTGCTGCTGCCCTGTAATTCCTTTAACCTGCTTTGCAGCTGATCCAGGGGAATATTTACCGATCCATTGATATGACCGGTTTTGTATTCTGCAATGGTTCGCACATCTACAATCGTAGCACCATTTTGTACCAGGCTGCTGAGGTCGGTAGCCTGGCCGAATATCTTTTTGAATAGGTTGAACATTAGTTTTTATTTATAACAAATAACATATCACTCAGTCCGCCACCATTATAAACATTTTTCAGGCCCTGTTGTTGCAGGAAGTTTAAACCAATACTGCTTCTGTTGCCACTGCGGCAATACAGGATCATGGGGCGGGTTTGCGCTTGCAGTTCTTTCAGGTGTTTCGGTAATTCATCCAGCGGAATATTCATGGCACCGGGATAATGTTCCAGGTTGTATTCACTCTGCGTTCTTACATCTACCACCAATGCATTGTCTTGATGGATTAACTCATTCATTGATTTCATTACTCTTTTTCCTTGGGGGTTATGGTTATAATAAACTGGAAGGGCATACATAGTCTGTAAGCTGAAACTTCCCACTCTCTTTAATGGCTTTGAATCCGCCCTGCACATCAATCAGCTTATCGAATCCGCGGGCCCGTAAAATGGATGTGAAAATCATGGAGCGGTATCCGCCGGCACAATGCACATAATAGGTTTTGTTTTTATCCAGCTGTGCCATGCTTTCATTGATGAAATCCAGTGGTGCATTTTCTGCATCAATGATGTGTTCGCTGAGGAATTCGCTTTTTTTACGAACATCCAGTATTTGTGTATTGGGCTCCTGTGCTCTCACGGCCAGTTCTGCAACGGGAATGGATTCAATACGGTCTGTTTCTTTCCCTGCTTTTTGCCAGCTCTCAAAACCACCTTCCAGGAAACCAATGGTATAATCGTATCCTACACGGGCCAGTCGGGTAATCACTTCCTGTTCTCTTCCGGGTTCTGTTACCAGTAGGATTTCCTGTTTTACATCGGGTATCATGGCGCCTACCCAGGGGGCGAAATTGCCGTCGATACCAATATTAATGGCATTGGGAATAAAGCCCTGGGCAAATACCTGCGGGGCTCTTGTATCCAGTACCAGCGCGCCGGTTTCATTGGCTGCTGCTTCAAAGGCATCGGCACTGAGGGCGTGCTGACCGCGCTGTAAGACCTGGTCGATGCTGTCGTAACCATGGATATTCATCATCACATTCAGCGGAAAATAAGCGGGTGGTGCCACCAGTCCGTTTGTTACTTCCCGGATGAATTCTTCCCTGGTCATATCGGCACGCAGTGCATAGTTGCTTTGTTTCTGGTGACCGAGGGTATCACTGGTTTCCTTGCTCATGTTTTTACCACAGGCACTACCGGCGCCGTGGGCGGGATATACCACAATATCATCGGCCAGTGGCATAATCTTATTGCGTAAAGAATCGAACAGGTGTCCGGCCAATTTGTCCTGCGTGAGGTCTGCTTTTACTTTCTGTGCCAGATCGGGGCGGCCCACATCACCAATAAAAAGGGTATCGCCACTGAAGAGTGCTACCGGTTTACCCGCTTCATTGTGCAGGAGGTAACAGGTACTTTCCATGGTATGACCGGGCGTATGCAGTACCTGAATGCTCAGGTCGCCCACACGCAGCATTTCACCGTCTTTGGCACTGTGAAATGCAAAATTGGGTTGGGCTTCGGGGCCATATACAATGGTTGCACCGGTTTTCTGGGCCAGGTCGAGGTGACCGGAAACGAAGTCGGCATGGAAATGTGTTTCCAGCACATACTTGATACGGGCATTGTTGCGAAGGGCGCGATCGATGTAAGGCTGTACTTCACGAAGGGGGTCAATCACCACAGCTTCGCCTTTACTTTCGATATAATAGGCGCCCTGCGCAAGGCAGCCGGTATAAATCTGTTCTATAATCATGGTAAGGTGTTTTATACGTTTCTATTACAAATGTCCATCCGGCGGAAAAGAAAATTCGTGACATCCGTCACGTTCGCCCCTGATCTTGGTCAGTTCTGTTTAGCGGAGTAAGGAATGGCTGAGTACCAGTTCTTTCAGGAGGATATAGCCACCCATGAGCAGTACAAACCAGCCGAATCCTTTTTTGAGTTGCTGGCCATTGAAGCGGGTGCTGAGGTAATTGCCGAGGAATATGCCGGCAATGGCTAATAAGCTTACGGGCAGGAGCAGGGCCCAGTGAATGGTAAAATGAACGAGGTCGCCTGTGAACCCGATGAGGGATTGGGCGGCGATGATGAGTAAGGAAGTGCCCACGGCATTTTTCATGGGTAGTTTACCCAGTAATACCAGTGCGGGAATGATGAGGAATCCGCCACCGGCGCCTACCAGTCCGGTTATGATACCTACCATGGCGCCTTTGAGCAGGAGGGAGCCATTGGAAGCAGGGGTATCAGCCGTTTCTCCGGTGCAATCCTGCTGGCGGCTGCGGATCATGGACAGGGATGCCCCCACCATTAACAGGGCAAAGAGCACCATCATCAGGGTATTGCGGGTGAGTAGCAGGTGCGGGGTATCTACAATGGTTTCGGGGATGAGGGGTACCAGCAGCCGGCGCGAAAGAAAAACGGTGGTGATGGAAGTAGTACCAAAGAGTAAGGCTGTTTTGATATTCACCAGTCCCTGCCGGTACTTGGGTATTACGCCTACGAGGCTGGTTGTACCCACAATAAAAAGGGAATAAGCGGTAGCCACGATTGGTTCCACGCCCAGCAGGTACACCAGGATGGGTACGGTGAGGATAGATCCGCCGCCGCCAATGAGTCCCAGTGAAACACCAATAATCAACGATGCGAGATAACCAATCGTTTCCATGCGCTTGCTTTTGTTGGCAAAGGTGGCATCAGGCAAACACCTGATTCGTGATTTATATCACGATAACAGCTTTTTAAGATCAATGATCTCGGTATGTGTTTTATGCTGACGAATCAATCCTTTCTCTGCCAGTTTTTTCATGAGGCGGGAAATGACTTCTCTGGAAGAGTTCAGCTCCTGGGCTATTTCGGTATAGCTGGCCTGTACGATATTGTTTTTTTGTACATCGAGGTGTTGTTGCAGGTAAAAGACCAGGCGCTCATCCATATTGCGGAAGGCGATGTGGTCAATGGTTTGCAGCATATCTTCAAAACGCTGGCGATAGCTTGTGATGACGAAATGGTACCAGCTTTTATAGGATGCCATCCACTGGTCCATGTATTGAATGGGAATGGAGAGTACTTCTGTATCCTGTACGGCTTTGGCCATGATCTGACTGGTTTCGTTTTTAATGGCACAAACCATGGAGAGGGCGCAGGCTTCACCGGGTTGCAGGTAATACATGAAGAATTCATTGCCTTCCTCATCTTCCCGGAAGATTTTGATTAATCCATCCAGTACCAGCATGGTAGCACGGATATTCTGACCGGTTTTCATAAGCACATCGCCGGATTTCACCTGGCGGATCTGTCCCACTTCACCCATCTGTTCCTGGAGTGCTTTTTCAAAAAAGGGAAAATGTTTTTCAATAATCTGGTTCAGTTCCATTCCGTATGGCGGCTGTTGATGGGTAAAGATAATGTGTTCACCGGCTGAAAACTATTTCGCTTGGGATATTAACAAACGATAAAGTCGTTCCAGTTCTGCAGATTCGGTTGTGTTCAACTGTTCACGGCCTGTTAGTTTAGATTGCATGAACAGTATTCTTTTATGCTCCGGATATTTTTGCAGGATTTCGGTGATTTGTTGTTGCTGGACTAAGGAATGATTGTTTTGCGGGGCTTGTTGTGCTGCTACGGGTGTTTTATCGCGTACGGGCATTTTCAGGATAATAGCTTCAATGGCGCCGATCCATCCGGCGGGTAAATCGGGTACTTTACGGGCTTTGAGTACCAGTCCTTCCAGTTGTTTGCGGCTCAGGCTGCCTCTTTCTTCATACTGGTGCATGAGGCTCATCACAAACAAAGCGTCTTTGTTGTATTGATAGCAGGCATTGAGCACTTTATCTATCACATCAATTTTTTTCTTGCCGGATGGTTTGCGTAACATAAAAAACAAGCGGTGAAAGGTAGAAAAACAAAAGCATTCCAGTAGCTTTAAGCCATTGTTTTATCCTTTATCTCATAGCTATGTTACGTTCACGGTATGTTTATTTACTGGCGTTGCCGGTACTGTTTTTTTTGAGTCATTGTAAACCGGCTGCAAAACTCAGCCAGTCCACGGATCAGGCACCTGCGGCCAAGCAGGCCGATCGTGAGTTCAGGGCTGCCTGGGTGGCTACGGTGGCCAATATCAACTGGCCTTCCAAACCCGGGTTACCGGTTGAGCAACAACAAAAGGAAGCCCTGGCTTTACTGGATTTCCTGAAAGACCATCATTTTAATGCCGTGATTTTTCAGGTGCGTCCGCAGGCCGATGCTTTGTACGACAGTAAGCTGGAACCCTGGTCTTATTATTTAACCGGGGAACAAGGCAAAGCTCCCAGTCCTTATTACGATCCCCTGCAATTCTGGGTAGATGCGGCGCATGACCGCGGACTGGAGCTGCATGTATGGCTGAACCCCTACCGCGCCCATCATAAAGATGGTAAGGATATCAGCGACAAATCGGTGGTAAAAACCAATCCCTCCCTGGTCATGAAACTCAAAGAGGGCTACTGGTGGATGGATCCTGCACAAAAAGCCACACAGGATCATGCATCGGCAGTGGTTATGGATATTGTGAAACGCTATGATATTGATGGTGTGCATTTCGATGATTATTTCTATCCTTATCCTTCTTATAATGGCAGTGATGATTTTCCCGATGATGCCAGCTGGAAAGCGTATCAGGCTGCCGGTGGTAAATTATCGCGTGGCGACTGGCGCCGGGATGCTGTAAATACATTGATTGAGCGCTTGTATGGTGAGATTAAATCCACCAAGAAACATGTGAAGTTTGGTCTGAGTCCCTTTGGCATCTGGCGTCCCGGGTATCCGGCTTCGGTGGAAGGGTTTGATCAGTATGATCAGTTGTATGCCGATGCCAAATTATGGTTGAATAAGGGATGGATTGATTATTTCGCTCCGCAGTTATACTGGCCCATCAACCGCATGACGCAGAGTTTCCCGGTATTGCTGGGCTGGTGGCAGGGCGAGAATACCCTGCAACGCCATTTGTGGCCCGGTATCAGTGTGGGCCGGGATACCAGTGCTAAAAATGTGAATGAGATCATGAGTCAGATTATGATCTCCCGTGGTATGTTACCCCAGAGTATGGGTGTGATACACTGGAGCATTTCTTCGGTTACCCAGAATCCACCCATGGCCAAAGCCTTGATTGACGGACCTTATAAGCGGGAAGCCCTGGTACCGGCAAGTCCCTGGCTGGGTGATCATGCACCGGCGGCACCCGAAGCCAACCGGGAAGTGAATGGTCAGCAGGTAACCATACGCTGGAATCATCAGCAGGCGGCCGATGTATTCCGCTGGGTGGTGTATTACCAATATGGCAATCAGAAGCGATACCGCATACTCAACCGCAATGATCGTTCCCTGGTATTGGATCTGGGGATCACCAATGCCAATAAAGAAAATGTAAAACTCAGTGCTGTATCGGTTACAGCTGTGGATCGTTTGGGTAATGAAAGTGCGGCTGCCATGGTGCCCGTGTTTTAAAACCTGGTTATGAAAAAATACCTGCTTCACCTGATCGTACTGCTCATGGTTCAACAGGCTGCTACACAAACACCCTTCAGTCGTTATCCGGTTTATACCGGTAGCGACCTGGGATTGCAGTATGGTGAGCGGGAATCGGTATTCCGTATCTGGAGTCCTACGGCTACGGCCGCGCAGCTGCAACTGTATCGTGAGGGTTGGGGTGGCGATTCGTATACGGTGGTACCCATGGAATCATCGGTTCAGGGTACCTGGGTGGCGAAAGTGAAGGGTAACCTGAAAAATGTGTTTTATACGGTTCGGGTACAGATCAACGGACAATGGAGCGATGCTGTTACGGATCCCTATGCACGTGCGGCAGGTATCAATGGAAAGCGTGCCCTGGTGCTGGACCTGAAGGATACCAATCCACCGGGATGGGAACGGGATATCAGTCCGGCATTCTCTGCCACCAACCAGCCTACCGATGCCATTGTCTATGAAATGCATATCCGGGATGCTACTATACACAGCAGTTCGGGTGTGCAGCAGAAAGGAACATTTGCGGGACTGGCAGAACTGAATACGCGGAATGCGGCTGGTGAAACAACCGGTTTATCGCACCTGAAAGAAATGGGGGTTACCCATATACACCTGCTTCCTTTTTACGATTATAATTCTGTGGATGAAACCCAGACCGGTCAGTATAACTGGGGCTATGACCCTGTGAATTACAATGTACCGGAGGGCTCTTACAGTACCAATGCTGCCGATGGTCTTACCCGCATACGGGAGCTGAAGCAAATGATTCAGACCTTCCATGCCAGCGGATTGCGGGTGGTGATGGATGTGGTGTATAACCATACCGCGCTGCTCGACAAATCAAATTTCAATCAGCTGGTGCCGGGTTATTATTACCGGCAGAAAGCGGATGGTTCTTTTTCCGATGCCACAGCCTGCGGCAATGAAACCGCCAGTGAAAGACCTATGTTCCGCAAGTTTATGCTGGAAAGTGTTTTGTACTGGGTGAAGGAATATCATATCGACGGATTCCGGTTTGACCTGATGGGGGTACATGATATTGAGACCATGAACCTGATTGCAGATACGCTGCACAAGATCAAACCCGATATCCTTTTATATGGTGAGGGTTGGACCGCGGGCGAATCGCCTTTACCGGAATCGGAAAGAGCTGTCAAGAAAAATGCACATTTATTAAAAGGCATTGCGGTTTTCAGTGATGATATACGTGATGGGATCAAGGGCAGTGTATTCAATATTGCTGATCGCGGATTTGCTACGGGTAAAACGGCGAATACCGAATCCATCAAGTTTGGTGTAGTGGCAGCCTGTGCGCATCCGCAGGTGCATATGGATGCGGTTAATTATTCGAAAGTGCCGTATGCGAAAAGCCCGGCCCAGGTGATCAGTTATTGTGAGTGTCATGATAATAATATTCTGTGGGATAAAATTGCCTTGTCCTTCCCCGAAGCGGACGAAGCCACACGGGTGCGTATGCAGCAACTGGCTTATACGATTGTATTAACCTCGCAGGGTATTTCTTTCCTGCATGCGGGATCAGAATTTCTGCGTAGTAAAAAAGGGGAAGAGAATTCCTATAATAAGGGAGATAGTATTAATGCGATTGACTGGCAGCTGAAAACGATCCACAAACCGGTCTGGCGTTATGTGCAGTCGCTGATCCGTTTGCGGAAAGCGCATCCGGCTTTCCGGATGCGTACGGCGGAAGCTATTGCCAGGCATCTGCGGTTTGCGGAGAACCTGCCGGCGGGTGTGGTGGCATATACGCTGGATGGAGCGGCGGTGGGGGATGCGTGGAAGCAGGTATGGGTAGCGTATAACGGAACGGCAACCGATCAGTGGTTGCCCATGGAGCGGGGTGGCTGGAAAGCAGCACTGGAGCAGGGCCTGCAATGGCAGGAGGGGAAAGTCCGGGTACCGGCCTGGGGCTCTTTAATCCTTTACCGGGAATAATACAGATCGCTATATATTTGCACAAAATACTTGCTGGTTATGACCATTGATAGTTTCAAACAACTCGGACATGAAGAAAAACTGAATCAGTTAAGACACCATGGCGATCTGCTGGGTGCTTATGAGCGTAGGAGTGAGCATGGCGACGGTAAAATGTCCGGTGATATCTTCTCATTGCATGATTTCTGGGTATTCCTGAGTGAGGATGAAAAAACCATCATCCCTTCCCGCCGGAATCCCCTGTATAAGGCAGAGGAAGAAGAATAATCTTTTTCATTCCGTTGATAATAGCCACAGTTGCATGTGTTTTCTATGATGAAAATCGTGTATCTGTGGCTATATTTATGTTCAAACAACTGCTATGCCCACCCTTACCGGCGCCATTATCCGCCAACAGCTCCAGTATGATCTGATTGGTAAAGATTCCCAGCGGGGTATTACGCTGAGTTATGGCTGGCTGGCCAATCAGTGCGGACATGCCATGCTGGGTTTTGTGCCCACCCACCTGGTCTATTACGTATTAACCCACTGGTTTTGTGTATCCAATGCGGCACCCAAAGCGGCTATTGGGGTGGCTTTATTCTGGGTGGCTTTTGAAACCTATAATGTGATCAAGCCCCTGCAAAAGCAAAAGGGACAAACGGCTGCATTTCCGCCCGACTGGAAAAACATCATTTATGATACGGCCACCGATCTGGGCTTTTTTTGTGCGGGTGCTATGGCTGCGGGGCTCTTACTGGGCTACAGGCACTGGATGCTGGGTGTATTTGTTGTGGTTGCTTTATTGCTGCGCAAGCCCACGCATTACTGGTACCAGACCAAAATGTACCAGCAGGCGGCCGAATATCCCATACAGTTCCGCCTGAACCAGTGGGATGGTCCCATGGATCCGGAAGATGAGCAGGCGGTACGGGCTTTTGCTTCTATTACCGAAAGTGGATATCATTTGCTCATCACCGGTGCGTATAAAAGTGGTAAAACATCGCTGGGGGTAGCATTGGCCAACGAATTTTCCATCCGTCACCAGCCTTGTAAATACCTTACAGCGGTTAAGTTGTTTGGGCTGTTTGCGGAAGCGGAAACCGATACACCCAAAGTTCCCACCCGCATCTGGACCTGGCGCAAAGCCAGCTTCCTGGTCATTGATGATATAAACACGGGCTTACCCGATGATCCGGATATGATTACACCGGCCATTTTCCTGCGGCATATGCAACATCCCGAACTGGGGGAGCTGAATAAAAAAGCACTAC
>JAACZQ010000087.1 GCA_009996675.1 Chitinophagaceae bacterium | reverse complement strand
AACCGCTTGGTGAACGCCAGTTTAGCTGTATCGCCATCCAGGAATACTTTGAGCAGGTAGTTACCGCTCCGGGTAGGAACCGCATTGCGTTCAGGCAGCAGGGCCTGGTAATGCACGTATTTGTTGTTGGCAATGGATGATACCCGGTATTGCGTGATGCGGTTTTGTAAAAAACCCTTGATATAATCAAAAGGGTTCAGCATGGCCGGTGACCAGTCGGCATTGCACAACTGAAAAGTATAGAAGAAATTTCGGGGATAACCACCCAAGTCATCGAAATGCAGCTCCAGCAGCTCAGGGCCATTCAGCCGCAGCAGGGCAATGCTCTGCTGATCGTTTTGCTGAAATAATTTAACGGTATGGATGGTTTCCATATAAATATGGTCAGGCAGCCGCTGCGCCCGCGCCAGTGAAAGGGTGCAACTGACGAATACGAGGATCCGGAAAAAACGATATCGAATGGGACTCTTCATGATAAACAAGGTACATCAATCTGCCATATAGCACATCAGCCCTGCGTCAATCTTTTGTGATATTCGGCATCCTTTAACGTCCGGCTTTGTATTTTTACCAAAATCATACCATTTGAGCCTGGCTTTTCAAATAGCAAAACGTGTTGCCCTGAACCATGGAAAATCCTTCTCCCGTTTCATCATCCGTTTATCGGTGACCGCTACGGCATTGAGTGTAATGGTCATGATTGTTACCCTGGCTTTTGTGAATGGGTTTCAGCAAACAGTATCAGAAAAAGTGTTCAGTTTCTGGGGGCATATCCGTGTACAGCATTATGAGATCGGGAAATCAATGATTGCAGAAGAATCGGCTTTAACTCCCGACACCAGTGTAGAAAAACAATTACAGAACACCCCCGGTGTAATTCGGGTACAACGTTTTGCAACTAAATCTGCTGTACTGGAAGCCAGTAATGAAATTGAAGGGGTGCTTTTAAAGGGAATTGACCAGGATTACGACAGTACCAGATTACAACCCCATCTTACCGCAGGACGCTGGATTCATTTTGATACAGGTTTATACAGCCGCGAGATCATCCTGTCTGAATCCATGGCCAGGCAATTAAGGGTTGGTGTGAATGATACCATCATCATGTATTTTGTTTCGGCGGGCAGTAATGACCGCAGTGCTCGCAAAATCAGTATCGCTGGTCTGTACAAAACAGGCATGGAGGAATATGATAAGCTATTTGTACTGGGCGATATCCGGTTAATCCGCCGCATCAATGACTGGAATGATAACCAGATTGGTGGTTATGAGGTTTTATTGCAGGACCGGAACCAGATCGATACCGTTAATCAACTCCTGTCGGCATCCCTCCCAGCCGAATGGATGAGCAGAAGCATCCGGGAAATTTATCCGAATATTTTTGACTGGCTCAATATACAGGACGTAAACCGGAATGTGATTTTCACCGTCATGACTATCGTGGCTATCATTAACCTGATTACCTGTTTATTGATATTGATCCTGGAGCGTACCCGTATGATTGGCTTATTAAAAGCCATGGGTGCCAGGGATGCAATGATCCGCAATATATTCTTGTATTATGCGACACTGATTACCCTGGCCGGTGTTGGGCTGGGTACGTTTTGTGGTGTAGGGCTCTGCCTCTTACAGGTAAAAACAGGTTTTATCCGTTTGGATGAAGCTTCTTATTATGTATCGGTCGCACCCGTACAAATGATCTGGTGGCAGGTAGCCGCCGTTTGTGCCGGCACCACCCTGGTTTGTTATCTTGCATTGATGCTCCCCTCTTTTCTGGTCAAAAGAATACAGCCGGTAAAAGCCATACAATTCCGTTAGGTTAACGGGCAAGGTGTGAAAGTAAGATACCGGTGGCCACACCTGCATTTAGGGATTCGGCCTGTCCTTTGCGAGGGATGGTAACCGGATGCTGAATCAGGGGCAGAATAGGTGCCCGTATCCCCTTCGATTCATTACCGATCACCAGTAAGCCTTCACTGATGGGCGCTGTGGTATATACATTTTCACCGGCCAGCAATGCCCCCCAGACCGGAACGGATACTTGCTGTAAAAAATCAGGCAGATCGAGGTACCAGCTTTTCACCCGGATAATGCTACCCATAGTGGCCTGTACAACTTTGGGATTAAACCATTCAACGGTGTCGGTACTGGCAATGATCTGGGTGATGCCAAACCAGTCCGCTATACGGATGATGGTACCCAGGTTTCCCGGGTCCTGTATCCCATCCAGTACCAGGCTTAATTGTCCTTCCAGAGCTGGCAGCGGCCCCGGATCGGGTTGGGCTACAATAGCCAGTACCTGGTTGGGGGTTTGCAGGTTGCTTATTTTTTGGAGTTCAGCCTCTGTGATACGCGTTACCGGAACAGTTGACTGCTGCTCCTGCCAGCTATCCAGTGCATAGATATGGCGAACGCTGAATTCGCTGTGCAACAGCTCTTCAACCAGCTTAACACCTTCTGCCAGGAATAACCGTTCAGCCTCACGCTGTTTTTTCTGGCATAAAGATTGAATATATTTGAGCTCATTCCTGCTTAACATCTTATGCATTTGACGGGTCCAAGATACAGTTTGTTACGTGTTATAGGTCTCATGACCCTGGTATTGGTATTCTTAAGCTCCTGTTCTGAACAACGCAGGACGGTGGTACGGAACTACCCTCCGAACAAACCATTTGTTTACAGCAACAAGATTAACCTCACGGGTACTAACCTGACCAAAGATGAGAAAAAACGCTTAAGTACAGAACTGGAGAACTATTGGGATGATAGCCTGCAGGTGCAGAAGATTCAGCAATTCGGCTTTTTTTACAAGATCCGTAAGCCTCCGGTATTCGACAGCACCAATATCTACCGGTCTGTTAATTTCATGAATGCCTACCTTAATGCACAGGGCTATTTCTATCCGCAATTACAGGACTCTGTTTTTACAGATACCCTGCGCGACCAGATCCGCACGCATGTGATTATGAATATTGATGTAGGGAAAAATGTAACCATCGACTCTGTATCTTATGACCTCACCGATAGCAGCCTCGCACAGCTTACCCGTGCCAATATCCAGGAAAGCCTTTTAAAGAAAGGGAAGCCCTATACCAAACAGGTAATCAGCGATGACCTGGAACGGCTCACCAAATTATACCGCCAGAATGGCTATTTCAAACTCACGCGTGATGATTTGAAAGCAGTGGTAGATACGGTGGATACCAAACTTCTGACATTAACACTCGACCCTTTTAAGCAGGCCGAACTGATTGCCGAGAATGCCAGAAAAAGGAAAGAAAACCCGGCCTGGGATATTTCCATACAGAACCGGCCGATTACCGACTCTAGTAAACTTACCCGTTTTTACATCGGTAATATCTTTTACTACCCCGATACCCGTTTATATGATATACCCGACACCCTGCTCAAACAAAAAAATTTCACCGAGCAGGTATTTCGCTCAGGCACCATGCGTTACCGGAAAAACCTGTTCCGCTACCGGCCCATGCGCGAACACACTTATTTAACCCGTGGCGAGCTGTACAATGAAAACGATTTTTACAAATCCATCAATACACTCGGACAAATCAATGCCTGGCAACAGGTCGACGCTATTACAAAAACCCGGGGGAAAGACAGCCTCGATATCCATTTCTTCCTGGTGCCCGCCATCCGTCAGAGTTTCTCGGTTGACCTGGAAGGAAGCCGTAATTCTGCAGATGTGGTAACCGGTAATACCCTGGGTATTTCCACCAGCCTTACCTACAGCAATAAAAATGTCTGGAAGCAGGCCATTCAATCCCTCGCCAATATCAGAACAGGTATTGAGGTAAACCTATTGCAGCAAAACGATAATCCCCTGTTGCAAACATTCCAGGTCAGTGCCGGGCATACCTATATTTTCCCACGCATTATCCAGCCTTTTGGTAACTGGCGTTCACTGCGATCAGCAGAGAATAAAAGAACGCTGTTTGCCATCAATGGTGCTTATGTAGACAGGCGGACTTACTACCAGATCCGTTCACTGGCAACCAGTTGGGGTTATGAATGGCGTATTCCCAAACCAACGGGTGATAATATCTGGCTGTATAAACCTTTGAATGTTGAGTTATATGGTATCACCCGGCTTCCGGGGCTGGAACTGTTGATCAAGAATAATCCCTTTTTAAAAGCCTCATTCAATGAGGGCAATATTGTAAGCCAGACACTGTCATTCATCAAAACCATTAACAGCCTCAAAAGGCCCAATACCAGCCATTATATCCGCGTGGGTATTGAAGAAGCAGGTGGTTTATTTGGTTTATTACCGGGTTTAAAAAACAATATCTACCGGTATATGAAGCTTGAAGCCGAATACCGTAAACTGAGTCGCTTCCGCAAAACAGAATTGGCCTACCGTGCATTTGCGGGTGTAGGCTATAATTATAGTAATTCCGCACAGATTGGCCGGACACTTCCTTTCTTCAAACAGTTTATAGCCGGTGGCCCTTACAGCATGCGTGCCTGGGGTTTGCGGCAATTGGGCCTGGGTAGTTCTATTTTCAGCGATACGGTAAACAGTACTTACCGCGATCGTTTCGGAGACATGCAACTGGAATTTAATTTCGAATACCGATTCCCGATTGTCAATTTTGGTTCCTTTAAAATTTCCAGCGCCGCTTTTGCAGATATCGGTAATATCTGGAACGTGAAGAAGAATAATGATGACCCGGAATCCCGTTTCGCTATTAAAAATCTGGCGCGTGATCTGGCGATTGGCGTAGGTACCGGTTTGCGTTTTGACTTCTCGTATTTCCTCATACGATTTGATCTTGCTTACCGTGTTAAGGACCCTGCCCGGGAGTATAATAATGGCTGGATGAGCTTCCGCAATTTTGTTTGGTCGGAGACCCGGTCGTCTGGATTAAAAGTAAATAACCTGGCTTTACAATTCGGTATTGGTCTGCCTTTCTAAAGCAGCTTTGGTATCCCCGATATGTTTTTCAAAGCTTTCCACGGTATAAGCATCTTCCACTTTGAAAATACCAATACGGGTTCTGCGTAAACTGCTCATATATCCACCCACACCAAGTGCAGCCCCAAAATCATGGGCCAGGCTTCTGATATAAGTACCGGTGGAGCATACCACACGAAAATGTACAATGGGTAATTCAATTTTTTCTATCTCAAAAGCATGAATAGTGACCGGCCTGGGTTCCAGTTTCACTTCCAGTCCTTTCCGGGCAGCCAGGTAAACAGGTTTGCCATCTTTTTTAATGGCGGAATGGGCAGGTGGCACCTGCAGGATGGGACCGGTGAATGACTGCGTAGCCGCGTGAATCATGTCTTCGGTGAGGTGACTGGTATCTTTCAGGTTTTCCGGCTCCGTCTCCAGATCATAGCTTGCCGTGGTAGCACCGAGGGTGAAAGTACCGGTATATTCTTTTTCCATACCCATATACTCATTGATCTTTTTGGTGAATTTACCGGTGCAGACAATGAGCAAACCCGTGGCCAGCGGATCCAATGTGCCGGCATGGCCTACTTTGGATACCCTGGTGAGTATACGTACTTTTTTAACGGCATCGAAGGAAGTCCATTCGAGCGGCTTATCAAACAATACAACCTTACCATCGAGGTAAGGTTGCATGGCGGGATGAATTTCTTTTTGTTTCATGCAATTGCTTTAGCACACGGGTATTAATACGCCCTTGCAAACAATACCCGCTGCGTAGAGGGTTTGCCACTCAGGATACAGGTGCCTGCTTCCTGCGGGTTATCCAGCGGAATGCAGCGGATGGTAGCTTTGGTGAGTTCCTTGATTTTTTCTTCGGTCTCCCCGGTACCATCCCAGTGTGCCGATACAAAGCCACTTTTGTTATCCAATACCGATACAAACTCATCCCAGGTATTCACTGGTGTGATATTGGCATCGCGGAAAGCTTTGGCTTTGTTGTATATCTGTTCTTGTATATCGTTCAGCAATGTTTTGATATGGGAGGCAATACCATCCAGGCTCACACTGGCTTTTTCCTTGGTATCCCGGCGTGCTACTTCCGCAACATTATTTTCCAGGTCGCGTGCACCAATAGCAATACGTACGGGCACACCTTTCATTTCATACTCCGCAAATTTCCATCCGGGGCGGGTATTATCGGAATCATCGTATTTAACACTGATACCAGCCGCTTTCAGTTCCTGGATCAAGGGTAATACTCGTTCATCGATCTTTGCTTTTTGTTCATCCCCTTTGTAAATGGGAACGATCACTACCTGCAATGGAGCAATCCGTGGAGGCAATACCAATCCGCTATCATCGCTGTGTGCCATCACCAGTGCACCAATCAAACGGGTACTTACGCCCCAACTGGTTGCCCATACATATTCCAGCTTGTTTTCGCGGTCACTGAATTTAACATCAAATGCTTTGGCGAAATTCTGACCCAGGAAATGGGAAGTACCCGCCTGCAATGCTTTACCATCCTGCATCAACGCTTCAATACAATAAGTATCTTCTGCACCAGCAAATCGTTCATTGGCTGATTTCACGCCACGGATTACGGGTAATGCCATCCAGTTTTCTGCAAAGTCGGCATAGACTTCCAGCATTTTCTGCGTTTCGGCAATCGCTTCTTCGCGGGTGGCATGGGCGGTATGTCCTTCCTGCCACAAAAACTCGGCAGTACGCAGGAATAAACGGGTGCGCATCTCCCAGCGTACCACATTGGCCCACTGGTTCACCAGAATGGGCAGGTCGCGGTAAGACTGTATCCAACCTTTATAGGTATTCCAGATAATGGCTTCACTGGTTGGACGAACCACCAGTTCCTCTTCCAGTTTAGCTTCCGGATCCACCATCAGTTTACCGGGATTGGCCGTATCGTTTTTCAGGCGGTAGTGGGTAACAACAGCACATTCCTTGGCAAAACCTTCGGCATTCTTTTCTTCTGCTTCGAACAGGCTTTTGGGTATAAAAAGCGGGAAATAAGCATTCTGGTGCCCCGTATCCTTGAACATTTTATCCAGTACATCACGCATATTTTCCCAAAGGGCAAACCCATAGGGTTTGATGACCATGCAACCCCGTACGGCACTGTAATCGGCCAGTCCACCTTTCAGCACCAGGTCGTTATACCATTGAGAATAATCCTGTTCACGGGAGGTTATTTCCTTGCTCATATAAAAATTTAATACTTTTTTAACAATTAATCCAGATTACAACTGTTCGTGGCAAAATGTTTGCAGTAATTATCTGGAAGTCACTGCACCGCAAATGTATGTAACTTCGTATTAATCACTTCCTCAATCCCTGATGTCATGAAAACACCATTACTCGCATCTGTTTTACTGACTGGGCTACTGATGACCGGTTGTTCAACCGCCTATCAGTCGGGCCAGACACCTGATGATGTATATTATTCACCCGGCCGGGATGGTCTTTCCCGGAGAGAGGAAGACAAACGCAAGGAAGAGCAGGCCCGGTATGAAGAATATGTTAGTAGTCAGGACGACCGCTACCTCCGCATGAAAGTAGCCAACCGCAACCGCTGGGGCAATCTGGATGATTTTGACTACTGGTACGACAGCCGTTTCGATTTCAACCGCACCAATCCGTACACCAGTTGGAATCCTTATTACAGCTATAACAATCCCTATTATTTCGGCAATTACGCTTATACCCGCCCCTATTTTGGCTGGAATTATGGTATCGGGTATGGCTGGAACAGTCCGATTTTTACCGTAATCGCTTATGGTTCGCCTAAGTTTTATGGCGGTTCTACATCGGGCAGTAATCTCGGTGCCTTCCGTAATAAATCCTACAATAACCTGAACCTGGGTTACCGCGATCCCAAGACCGGTGCTTTTGTGAATACCGGCAACAGCAATAGTTTTGGCAACCTGTTGAAGCGTGTGTTTACATCCGGCAGCAACGGGAACAGCGGCAGCAGCTTTGATCGTTCTGTTCGCACATTTACGCCGAATGCTTCCGGCAGTGTATCCACCAGCAGTTCAGCGGGTGGTAACAGCGGAGGTGTGAAAAGCACCGGCAGCAGTGCCAGCAGTGGCCGAGGCGGCAGAGGCAATTAAATTTCCATTCATCGGATGGGTCTCCAACAGGTGCAAAGCATCTGCCTGACCATTCCCTGTTCAAAACTTATTCCCTGATCCAAAACGCATTTATGAAATCATATTTACTCGCGATAGGTTTGCTGTGCAGCGCTGCTGCATGGTCTCAAAATCCCGATTATGCATTACGCACGGCCTGGTTTACACAGAACGGATCTGCCCGCAACGTAGCCACGGGTGGTGTAATGGGCTCACTGGGTGGTGAAATCACCGCCAACCACGTTAACCCTGCCGGTATTGGCCTGTTTAAAACCAATGAATTTGTTTTATCACCCGGCTTCCTGCTCAACAACAATAAATTCAAGTACCGCGGTACCGACAGCAGCAATAACAAACAACTATTTGGTTATGGTGCATCCGGTATTATCCTGAGCAGCGGTACCAACCGAAAAAATCAAAAATGGACCAGTTCTGCATTTGCCCTGTCGGTAAATCAACTGGCCAGCTACAATAACCGCATTCAGTTCAAGGGCTTTAATAACATGAGTTCTTTTTCCGAACAATACCTCGAAGAACTCACCCGCGATCGTGCAGATACAAATGCCGCACTGAGTAATTATATTTTTGGTTCTTCCCTGGCTTTCAGAACCTATTTGATTGATACGCTCAATGGCCCTACGGGTAACTTCATTGGTTACCAGAGTCTGGTACCCATTTCTACGGGAGTGAATCAGTCTTTCGACGCCATTACCCGTGGTGGCTATCATGAAATTGCCCTGGGTATGGCCGGCAATATGGAAGACAAACTCTATGTGGGTGGCAGCCTTACCATTCCTGTTATCAGTTATTCGCGCGACCTCACCTACCGGGAGTCTGATGCAACCAATAATACCAACAACGATTTCAGCTTTTTTGAATTTAAAGAGCAGTTTGTGTCGAGGGGTGTGGGTGTGGGCCTGAAGCTGGGTACCATTTATAAACCCAAAGAACATTGGCGTATTGGTTTTGCCTTTCACACACCACAATGGATCAGTTTTAAAGACCAGGTTCGTGCATCCATGACCACCAATACCGAAAACTATGCCCTGGGTACCCGTACCGAAACCAGTGATGCGCTGAACAGTGGCAATGCAGGTAAGAGTGAGTACCGCCTGGTTACACCCTGGAGAGCTATTGTTAGTGCCAGTTTTGTTTTCAGGGAAATAAAAGATACCCGCCGCCAGCGCGCATTCCTGAGTGCCGATCTCGAATATGTAAACTACCGTGGTTCCCGTTTTTCTGCCGTAGATAAAAACGATCAGGCCCTCACCAATTATTACACTATGGTGAATGATGTGATCAAAGACACCTATAAAGGCAATATCAATTTCCGCATCGGTGGTGAACTAAAATTCCATACAGTGATGTTCCGTCTGGGCGGTGCTTATTATGGAAGTCCATATGCCGATAAAGAATTGAAAGCAAATCGTTTTGTGGCCAGTGGTGGTTTGGGTTATCGCGACAAAGGCATATTCATTGACCTGAGTTATGCGCATGTATTCAATAAAGATGTGCAATTCCCTTACCGGCTCAACGATAAGCCCAATACATTCGCTACCCAAACAGGTAGTCTGGGCAACATCATGCTTACGCTTGGTTTTAAATTCTAATGCAGTAATGCGGTAATATCCGCTACAGATACACTGGCAGCATTCAACCAATGAATGCTGCTATTTTTTTTGAACCAGGTCATCTGGCGCTTGGCATAATGCCTGGTATTTTGTTGAATCAGTTGCACAGAACGGTCAAGTGTTGTTTTTCCGTCGAGAAAATCCATCAATTCACTGTATCCAACTGTCTGCAGCGCATTGAGGTGTTTGAATGGGTAAAGGGCTTTGACTTCTTCAAGCAGTCCCGTTTGCATCATCTGCAATACCCGTTGATTGATCCTTTCGTATAATGACTGTCGTTCCAATTCCAGCCCCACTGTAATGATATTGAAAGGTCGGCTTACAGCAGCAGCTTTGCGGAAACGGGTAATGGATTGTCCGCTTGATTCCAGCACTTCCAAAGCGCGCATCAATCTTTGCGGATTCTGTTGTTCTGCCTGGGCCCAGAAACCTGGATCGCGTGTCTTCAATTGCTCCTGCAACCATACCAGCCCATGCGTTTCGTATTGTGAGATGATTTGTTCCCGTACTGCCGGAGCAATATCGGGCATATCATCCATGCCTTCGCAAAAAGCCCGGATATACAAACCGGTGCCACCCACCATAACAACATGCTGGTGTTGCTGAAACAATTGCCTGGTTTTATCCAGGGCATACTGTTCAAATACACCGGCATTAACGGTTTCATGAATGGAGTGAGAAGCGATAAAATGATGCGGCACTGCAGCCAATGCAGTTTCGGAAGGCCGTGCCACCCCAATGGAAAGCTCCCGGTAGCATTGTCTGGAATCGGCCGAAATAATTTCGGTTTGTAAAGTCTGCGCGAGGCTTACGGCCAGATCGGTCTTACCCACGGCTGTGGGACCGGCAATAATAATGACCGTATTCGCTGTAGCTGGAGACAAAATATTGAGGGGATTTATCCTTAGAAATCATCCTGGCCATCATCCACACCGCTTTCATCGTCGGTATCCTGTTCGCCGTCTTCGCCTTCTTCTCCAAACCCATCCGCTGCTTCGGTGAGATCGTATTTCTCTTCGATATCGGCAAATTTATCACCCAGCAGGCTCTTGGTTCCGTATTGCTGGGGACCGATACCTTCTACACGGGATATGGCCGGATAAGACAGTTTGTTATTCTCTTCCTTACTCACATTGATCAACTCCACCAGGAAGGTCCAGTTTTTGGCGAAATCGTATACATAAATAAACTTCTGGTTGGTATCCCTGATTTCACTGCCAATAGTAGTATCGGCCATAAGCAGGGGTTCCGCCACATAAGGTTTTTCGTATTTTTCAAAACTGATCTCACGTCCACGCTGCCAGTTATCATTACTTCTGTAAAAAGTAGCCTGGTGTTTCTGATCAAATTCATACGCTTTCAAAATGGCAAAGTGCAGTTCCTGGAATGACTGTGTGTGTTTAATCACAATATCCCGGTAAACCGCGTCGTCTTCTTCCAGATAAATCCTGAATTTTAATACAGCCATTCTTGGTATTTTTCTTGTGTTTGAAACTGCTAAAATACAATTTATTCAACGGCCCGCAAGTTCAGTTCAGCCCCTTTTTCGAGCATGAAACGATGCGCTGCTGCATATTCGTTGGGAATAATACCGTCCAGGATCGCTTCCCGGATGGCATCTTTGATGATCCCCACCTGCCTTCCCGGGGTTAGTCCGAATGTAGTCATAATCATTTCGCCCGTAATCGGCGGTTGCCAGTTACGGATGCGGTCGGCATCTTCCACCGATTGCAGACGTTCCCGTACCATTTCAAAATTTTGCAGGTACCGTTTTACTTTCACTTTATTCTTGCTGGTGATATCGGCTTCACAGAGCATCATCAGTGAATCGATATCCTCCCCGGCATCAAATAACAAACGCCGCAGAGCACTATCGGTAATATTGTCCTTGGTAAGGCTGATGGGCCGGAGGTGTAAGAGGACCAGCTTCTGTACAAATTTCATGCGGTCATTCAAGGGGAGTTTCAGGCGGGCAAAAATTTTCGGCACCATCCGCGCACCCACTACTTCATGACCATGGAAGGTCCAGCCATGCCCTTCTTCAAATTTCTTGGTTGGTGGTTTACCGATATCGTGCAATAAAGCCGCCCACCGCAACCAGAGGTCCTGAGTATGAACACTGATATTGTCCAGCACCTGCAGGGTATGGTAGAAATTATCTTTGTGACCAATACCATCGATATAAGCCGCCCCGTACAGGTCTACCATCTGCGGGAATATTTTTTGCAGGAGTCCCGAACGAAACAACAAATCCCATCCGACCGATGGCCGGTTGCAGAGCATGATTTTATTCAGCTCATCGGTAATTCGTTCCTGTGATACAATACCAATCCGGTCGACGTTATTACGGATCGCATCAAATGTTTCGGGAACAATTGTATAACCCAGCTGTGCCGCAAAACGAATGGCACGCATCATTCGCAGGGGATCGTCGCTGAAAGTCCGGGCCGGCTCCAGCGGCGTTCGGATGATCTTATCCTGCAGATCCTGCAAACCATTGAAAGGGTCAACCAACTGTCCATAATCCTGCTGGTTGAGGCTAATAGCCAATGCATTGATGGTAAAATCGCGGCGGTTCTGATCATCGGCAATATTACCTGGCGCCACTTCGGGTTTGCGGCTGTGGTGACTGTAACTTTCTTTCCTGGCGCCAACAAATTCAATTTCCAGATCCTCCCATTTAATCTGGGCCGTACCAAAGGTTTTAAAAAAAGCAACAACAGGTCTGGGTTGAAATGCATTGGCTACGGCATGGGCCAGGGCAATCCCGTCTCCCATACACACAATATCCATATCCTTGGTTGTCCGGTGAATCAGCTTATCCCGCACAAAGCCACCTATCAGGTAACAGGGAACGGCCAGCTCATGGGCAACACGGGCAATTGTAGCCAGTATACTTTTTTCCTTATCAGTACATTGAATATCCATTCGCTGCAAATGTAGCCTAATTCGTGTTTGCGGATGCGGGCAATACCGATAGCAGTTGTTCGGTGGTAATATGCCTGGCGCAGTTAAAGTGACCACGCGGACAAGCAGCATGACCATGCAGGCCACAGGGTCTGCAATCCAGCGTGATGGGTGTTTCAATAACAAAACGGGTATCGGAGAGGGGGCCATATCCGAATGCCGGGATGGTAGAACAATAAACGGCCGTTACGGGTGCATTCATGGCAGAGGCAAAATGCATGGGTGCGGAATCGTTTACATAATTCATCTCGGCTTTTTCCATCAGGGCAGCAGAAGCCAGTAAATTGAGTTTACCGGCCAGGTTCATCACCTGGGGATGTGTGGTATTATGCACGATGGTATCTCCCAGTAATACATCCCCCGGGGCACCCAACAGGTATACGGGTATATGACCGGGCAAACGATTCAGCAAAGCTACCCATTGGTCTGCCGGGAACTGTTTGGTAAACCATACCGAAGCAGGTGCCAGGCAGATATAGGGTTGAGACTGGAAATTTTTCACTGATGCAAAATCGGCTTCCGTTGGATATAAACGTGGTTTCCCCGGCAGCGGACCGGTGGCAGACGCAATCAACACATGATTCCTGGCTACTTCATGCCATTCTTTATCCCTGCTGAACTCGTGTTTAATTGTTTCGGTAAACAAAAAACTGAAAGGATTTTTATCGAACCCCGTCTTGCGTGCCGCACCGGAAAATGCCGTGAGTAAACCGGTTGCCGCATAGCGCTGTACGTTGATCACCCAATCGTATTTTTTTTGACGGATTTTTTTGAGCAGCTGAAACAGTGAACGGTATTTCTGTGTTTGTTTTTCCCAAACCAGTATTTCAGATAGAAATGGATGGTTCCTGAGCAGCCCTTCATTGCCTTTGCGCACCAGCATATCTATGGTAGCCTCCGGATAGGTTTTATGCAAAGATTCGAGCATGGCTGTTGCCAGTACTACATCACCAATAAAAGCAGTTTGAATAACCAGGATACGCTGCATCGGGCAAAATTACAATAAACTCTGTTCTGCCTGCCTATTCGTATTCCAGCTCATTGCTGAAGAATTCCCAGTCGAACAACAGATAGCTGGAACCAATAGCACGAAGGTGTTTTCTCCGTCTTTTATCCCTGGCAGAAAATTGTTTTTGAAACTGACGGGAACTGATGGAATGACTGTCGAGCCCCAGACGCAGGATGGCCTGCAGAAAAGACTGCATTTTATCGGAAGGCACATCCAGGATAACTCTTGTCATGGGGGAGGTTTTCTTCCTTTAAGTTCTTCTTTTTTTTCAATATTTGCAACTAAAACCTCTACAAAAAACAAAGAAATAACAGCGATAGCGGCTGAATAGATTATCACTCAGCTAATTAACAAAAAATGGCTTTTGCCCACAGGGTTATGCACAATCAGGAACGGATCACGCGTAAACTTCCGTCTTTTTCCCAGCGGATAACCGATGAAGGGCGACCGGGGCGGTCTTCTTCCCAACGACGGTACTGTACTATATAATCAACCCCTTCAGTTACAATGGGTTCTATATCACGAAAAAAAGCGGGGGCTGGATAACCCTGCAAGGCCGCAGCAGTACCCACAATGGGTTTACGGAATCTTTTGATGAGGTGGCGGCAGAATTCGTCGGTGCAGATGCGTATGGCTACGGAACCATCTTCGGCTAAAAGGGAGCTTGCCAGGCCAATACCTGCTTCATATACAACTGTGGTGGGTTTGCTTACCCCTTTGATATAATCGAAAATGAGCAGATCGGGCTGGGCCACATAATGCAGAATATCACGTTCTTCGGCCATTAATACGACCATGGGAACGGGGGAAGGACATTGCCGCAGGGCCAGCAGGCGCGTAACGGCCGCTTCACTGGTTGCATCACAACCAATGGCCCAGACAGTATCCGTCGGATACACAATCAATCCTCCTTTCTGCAATACATCCAGGCAATTATCGATATCCTGTTGGAAAGCAACCATGTTTCAGTAGTATACAGGCAGCAATGTAGCAATTATCCCTGTAAGAACATACCGTGTCAAAATGCCTGATGGCGTATCTTTGCCAAAAAATTGCGCACATGTCTTTACAAGCTTTGATCCAGGAAGCCTGGGCCGACCGTGAGTTACTGAAACAAAATACACATGCCGATGCTGTTCGGGCAGTGATGGAAGAGGTGGACAAGGGCCGCCTGCGTGTGGCTTCTCCTGAGCAGGGACAGTGGGTAGTGCATGAATGGGTGAAGCAGGCCATTCTCCTGTATTTCGGTATCCAGCAAATGCAGACCTGGAACCTGCCTCCCTTCGAGTTCCATGATAAAATGCTGCTCAAAAGCAATTATAAAGAACTGGGCGTTCGTGCCGTACCGCATGCTGTAGCCCGTTATGGTGCTTATATCGCACGCAATGTGGTCTTAATGCCAAGCTACGTGAATATTGGTGCATATGTGGATGAGGGTACCATGGTTGACACCTGGGCCACTGTAGGCAGTTGCGCACAGATTGGGAAAGGTGTACACCTGAGCGGTGGTGTGGGTATCGGCGGCGTATTAGAACCCCTGCAGGCCAGCCCGGTTATTATTGAAGATGGTTGTTTCATTGGCAGCCGTTGTATTGTGGTAGAAGGTGTGGTGGTAGAAAAAGAAGCGGTACTGGGTGCAAATGTGGTGCTCACCCAATCCACCAAAATTATTGATGTCAGTGGTGCAGAACCGGTAGAATACAAAGGCCGCGTTCCGGCCCGCAGTGTGGTTATTCCCGGTAGTTACACCAAAAAGTTCAATGCCGGTGAATACCAGGTAAGCTGTGCCCTCATCATTGGTCAGCGTAAAGCCAGCACCGATCTCAAAACAAGTCTGAATGATGCATTGCGTGACTTCAACGTAAGCGTTTAATTGTCTTCTTCCCGGGCCGGTGCAGGTTTGTACCGGCCTGGAATAACCCAATACCCGGCTATGGCGGCACCCGCTCAAAAAATAACTTTCGCAGGCTTTATCATCACACTAACGGGAGCCATTTTCTTTTCCACCAAAGCCATTTTTGTCAAACTCGCTTTTCAGCAAACCGGTGTAGATGCCCTGACCCTGCTCTCCCTGCGTATGCTTTTTTCCCTGCCCTTTTACCTGCTGGCCGTATGGCTGGTTTCCCGTAAAGAGAATACCCAGCCCCTCACCAACCGGCAATGGATACTGATTATACTGATGGGCATCCTGGGTTATTACCTGAGCAGTTTATTTGATTTTATTGGCTTGCAGTATGTGTCGGCAGGACTGGAGCGGTTAATCCTCTTCCTCTACCCTACTTTTGCCGTACTCATCAATACTTTTTTCTTCCGCACCAAACTGAACCGTACACAACTGATAGCTCTTCTGCTGGCCTATTTGGGTATTGCTATTGCCTATGTGGGAGAGTTGAACGTGGACAAGACCAATCCGGAATTTTTTTACGGTTCCCTGATGATATTTCTCTGTGCCGTAACTTATTCCATTTACCTGGTGGGTACGGGCAGGCTGGTACCCAAAGTGGGTGTTACCCGGTATACAGCCTATGCCATGCTGGCTGCTACTGCCGGGATTTTTATCCAGTTCCTCCTCACCCGCAGGATCGGTGATATTCCTTTCTCTCCTTCACTGGTGGGTTATGGTACGGCACTGGCCATTATCGCAACGGTGCTGCCCTCTTTTATGATGAGTAATGGAATGAAAACTATTGGCAGTAACAATGTGGCCATTATTACCAGTATCGGGCCGGTTTCAACCATTGCACAGGCGCATTTTATTCTGGGTGAACCCATTTTTACCGAGCAAGTCCTGGGTACAGCGCTGGTGATGGCAGGTATTGTAATGATCGGCTGGCAGACCCGTTACGGTGCCGAACAGGATTAGTCCGGAATTTTCACCGAGATTTCACCCCCGCTTACCGCCTTTTCGCTTCCAATTACCTAATAGCCCTTCTCCGGTGGCCCGTGCAACGATAGTTTTGCCTTCAAATCAAACAAGATGGCAAAAGATAAAAATCGATACGATCTGAGAAGCACCAATGACCGCGCTGTAACCGGTATTGTACTCGTACTGGTGGGTGCTGCTATATTATTGAAACGAATGGGTTTTGGCTTACCGGATTGGCTGTTCGACTGGCCCATGATCCTGATACTGGTTGGTATTATATCAGGATTCCGTTCCCAGTTCAAGGGATTGAGCTGGCTGATTTTCCTGGCACTGGGTTGCTTTTTTATGTCTGACAGTATTTTTGAAAATATGGAAGCCCGGCGTTATATCTGGCCTATCTCCATCATTGGTATTGGCCTGATTTTTCTCTCACGCCCCCGCAGACGCAATATGCAAAACCCCAAAAACTGCTGGCCCTCCGATAACGCTTCCCTGGTAGTGGAAGAGGGTGATGTATCGGCTGAGGATTATATCAACAGTACTACGGTCTTTGGCGGTGCTAAAAAAATCATTACCTCTAAAAATTTCAAGGGTGGCGAGATTACCTGTTTTATGGGCGGATCGGAAGTAAACCTGAGTCAGGCCGATATCAATGGTCATGTTTACCTGGAAGTAACCATGGTTTTTGGTGGTACCAAACTGGTCATCCCCCCACATTGGGAAGTGCGCTCGGAATCGGTGGCTGTATTTGCCGGTATTGAAGACAAACGCGCATTGCAACCCGGCAGCATATTTGACCCCAATAAAATCCTGATCATCCGTGGCACATCCGTATTCGGTGGTATAGAAATAAAAAGCTATTAACTGCTTAAACACATGCACTATGAGCTGGTACCTGGCCAAACTTGTTTACCGGATCCATTGCGGAAACCTGACAACACAAACGCAATTTGAAGAACAATTGCGGCTGATAGAAGCCGAAGATGCCCTCCACGCTTTCAATAAAGCACAACTGATCGGACAAAGGGAGCAGGGAGAAGTGGGTGAGGGATTGGTTCAATGGCATTTCCTGGATGTGACAGAACTACACCGTTTAATGCCTGATACGCATGGGGCTGAAGTCTATTCACAGATCCGGGAAGTACAGAATGCCCGCGATTATCAGCAGGAGGTTCATACAAAAGCAAGATATTTGTTATCCAACAGTACCGACGATTTTCTCCATACGCTAACGGCCCATGGTTAAACCCATCAATAACGGAAAAAAGTTTTATGCCACTTTCACCAGTTGGTGGCTGATCTGGGCCTGTATACAAACCTGGTTACTGAATGGCTATGGGATCAATCCTCAAGCGGCCCTTACCGATAGTATTGTATCCAATGCCCTGCTGGCCAGTGCCTGTCTGCTGGTCATCAACAATATGAAATATTACCTGCCGCGACAGGAACGGTACTGGTATATTCTCATCATCAGTGTGGTATTGAGCAGCCTGTACCTGCTCCTGACCCGTACCCTGCTGAGCTGGTTATTCAAAACAGACAATACCTATATATATCTGCTCAGCAATTCTCTCACCATCCGTTACATCACCGGATTGCTGATGATCGGTTGTATGTCTATGATTTGTTTGCTGTGGTATACCTTGCAGGAACAAAGGGAGAATGACCAGCGCAAGGAAGCTGCTGAACAAATGGCCAAAGATGCCGAGTTGCTGAAGCTACGGCAACAGCTGCAACCGCATTTTCTTTTCAACAGTCTCAACTCCATCAGTGCCCTGGCCGGCTCGCAGCCGGAGAAAGCCAGGCATATGATACAGCAGCTATCGGATTTTCTGAGGGGCACTTTAAAAAAAGAAGAACACCAGCACGTGAGTCTGGAAGAAGAGATTCATCACCTGCAGTTATACCTCGATATCGAAAAAGTTCGTTTTGGTCACCGTTTACAGACAACCATGACATTACAGGAAGGTACCGGTCAATTGCGCATACCTGTTTTGCTGCTGCAGCCAGTTGTTGAAAACGCCATCAAGTTCGGTTTATACGATACCACCGGCGAAGTGCTGATCAGCATCAAAGCATCTTTGCTGGAGAACAATATACTCTGTGTGGAAGTGCAGAATCCGTATGATCATGAAACCGCGGGAATGACCCGGGGAACCGGGTTTGGACTGGCATCAATCCGACGGCGGTTATACCTGCTGTTTGCCCGGAACGACCTGTTACAAACCGCATCAGATAACAGTTTTTTCACCACCAAACTCCTGATACCTCAATACCATTATGAAAGTAATCATCATTGACGACGAGCCACTGGCCAGAAGTATCGTTAAAGAATTTCTCCAGCAGTATCCTGACATGGAGGTTGTACAGGAATGCAATGACGGTTTTGAAGGGGTGAAAGCCATTCAGGAGCATCAGCCGGACCTGGTGATCCTGGATATTCAAATGCCCAAGATCAATGGATTTGAGATGCTGGAACTGATTGAAAATCCACCGGCAGTTATTTTTGCCACGGCTTTTGAAGAATATGCCATCCGTGCTTTTGAAGCACATGCGGTTGACTACCTGCTCAAACCTTTCAGCAAGGAGCGATTTGATAAGGCGATCCAGAAATGGAGACAGACCGAGCAAACACAACAGGCAGCCCATACCCGTGCTTTGCTGGAATCACCCGAGCTAAAAGAAGCACACCAGCACCGTATTGTCCTGAAAGACAATGGTCGCATTCGCATCATTCCCACACATGATATACAATACCTGGAAGCAGCAGATGATTATGTAAAAATTCACACAGCGGCAGGCAGTTTTCTCAAGAATAAAACCATGCAGTATTTTGAACAACAGATGGATCCTTCCATGTTCATACGCATCCATCGGTCATATATTGTGAATGCGCAATTGATCTCTCGCATCGATCCATATGAAAAAGACAATTACTTAGCCATCCTGAGTATTGGCCTGCGTTTACCGGTCAGCAAATCGGGTTATACCCGTTTGCGCGCTGCATTGGGTATCTAAAGAATTGTATTAGTAGTGTGAACTGAGCTAATGCCGACGGGGATTTTGTACGGAGGAAGTGGCGGTTTTCTCAATAATGGCAGGCAGCATACCAAAATCCTTGGCTTTATCCAGAAAATAATCAGCACCATGCTGCATACATTCTGCCCGGTAACCGGAAAGGGTATTATTGGTGAGTATCACCACTATTGGATCTATTTCTGGAGTTGCTCTGATTTCTTTCAGCATCTGCAACCCGTTCTTGCCGGGCAGGTTAATATCAAGAATCACCAAACCGGGATTATAGGCCACTATCATTTCAGCAGCTTGTTCTGCACTGGTAGCTGTGCGTACTTCCTGTACACCAGGTAACTCTTTCAGTAGTTGTTCCAACCGCTGAAGAATAAACTCTGAGTCATCTACCAATAATATCTTTAAGGCCCTGCCCGCCATCGTAAAAGAAGGATTCATTGGGTTTTGTTTTAAAGAGCTTTGCAGAGCATAGCTCTACAAAGCTCATACAGCCAGTGGCTGCAAGTTTTTCAAGGACAATCAGATAATTGGGGGCAGTTATAATGGTGTATCCTACTGCTTGATTTTTTGGAGGATATAGGAATTCAAAAGCGGTATTTAAACCGTTCTATACAAAGAACTTATATAAAAACGGTAGTAAATATAGATTGTTTACCAAAAAACTTGTAGTATAATCACTACAAGCTGCCTCAGACCAGGTTATTCTGTATGGCATATTTTACCAGGTCGGCATTGGTATGGAGCTTCATTTTATCCATGATACGTGCCCGGTAGGTACTGATGGTGTTTACATTCAGGCTCAGTATTTCGCCTATTTCAGAAATACTCTTTCCCATGACAATCATCTTAAATACCTCAAACTCGCGATCGGATAATTGTTCGTGTGGGGC
>JAACZQ010000086.1 GCA_009996675.1 Chitinophagaceae bacterium | reverse complement strand
AGGCATCGCTACACTGGATCCCGCATTTGCCAAAAACCAATCCATCATGTGGGCGGTACACCAGTTGTATAATACGCTGGTGGAAATCGATAGTCAGCTGAACATCGTGCCGTCTGTGGCCAGCTCATGGGATATCAGTCCGGATCGAACCACCTATACTTTCCACCTGCGCACCAATATCTATTTCCACGACGATGCCTGTTTTCCTGGGGGCAAGGGGCGTAAAATGGTGGCGGATGATATTGTATACAGTTTATCACGCATCATCGATAAATCCACCGCCAGCAGCGGGGCCTGGATATTCAATAACCGGGTTGATACCGTACAGGCTTTTACGGCCCTCAATGATTCCACCTTTCAACTGCGATTGCTGAGACCTTTTCATCCCATTATGGGTATTCTGAGTATGCAATACTGCAGTATTATTCCCAGGGAAGCCGTAGCAGCCTATGGTAAGGATTTCCGCCGGCATCCGGTGGGAACAGGACCTTTCCGTTTTATTTCATGGGATGAAGGTGAAGCACTGATCATGCATAAAAACAATCGTTACTGGGAGACCGATCAACAGGGAAGAGCCCTGCCATATCTCGATGCCGTAAAAGTGAGTTTCTTTGATAATAAAGCCACAGAGTTCTTACAGTTCCGGCAGGGGAAACTGAGTTTTGTGAATGATATCGATCCTTCTTTTAAAGATGAGATATTAACCAAACAGGGTGAACTGCGACCGGACTGGAAGGGGAGGATACAGCTGAAAAAAACACCCTACCTTAATACGGAATATTTTGGGATACTCACCGATGCAAACAATCCATTGCTCCAACAATCACCGCTGGCAGCAAAAGCAATTCGACAGGCCATGAACTATGCACTCAACCGGAAGCAGCTCATGATGTATATGCGCAATTCCATCGGTATTCCTGCCGAATCAGGTTTTGTACCTGGCGGCCTGCCTTCCCGCAATGTTGAGCTGGTCAAAGGATACCCCTATGATCCGGTTAAAGCCAGGAAATTGCTTACAGAAGCCGGATTCTCTGATCAAAAACCGGTTCCTGCAGTGAAGCTCTTAACCATTCCCATTTATGCCGATATTGCCAGTTTCGCCGCCAGGCAATGGCAGGAGATCGGTATACCTGTACAGGTAGAAGTTATTCAGAAAAGTTTATTGTTGGAACAAACAGCCAAATCACAGGCATTGTTTTTCCGCGGCAGCTGGATCGCCGACTACCCCGATGCGGAGAATTACATGGCTATGTTTTACAGCAAGAACCCCGCACCGCCCAATTATACCCGTTACCACAATGCGGCTTTTGATCAGCTGTATGAAAAAGCATTACTGGAAACCAACGACAGCCTGCGTTATCAGTTATACCGCGAAATGGATCAGATCGTCATCAACGACGCACCGGTCATACCCATCTGGTACGATATGGCCATCCATCTCGTACAACCCTATGTGCAGTCCTTCAGTCCGAATGCCCTCAACCTCCTGGAGCTGCGCAGGACGAGTATTATGAAGTAAGCGGTGGGCAGGTGGAGGTTTGAGGTTAGAAGTTGGAGGTTTTAGATGCTATTGCCTAACTTCCAACCTCCAACCGCTAACTTTTCCCCCCCTCACTGCTTCTTCAGCTTATCTTTAAACACTTTCTCAAACTTCTCCAGTTTGGGACGGATTACAAAGCGGCAATAGCCCTGGTTGGGGTTGTCGTTGTAGTAATTCTGGTGATAATTTTCAGCGGGATAAAAATTCTTGAAGGGCTCAATGGTGGTAACAATCGGGGCATCCCAGGCACCGCTTTTATCCAATAGGGCTTTATACTTCTCCGCTTTCTCTTTTTGGGCTTCGTTGTGGTAATACACCACACTACGGTACTGCGGACCTACATCATTACCCTGACGGTTGAGCGTGGTGGGGTCATGGGTTTTCCAGAATACTTCCAGCAGTTCGTCGTAACTGATCTTGGAAGGGTCGTATACAATCCGGGCCAGTTCTACATGTCCGGTATTTTTATCACATACCTGTTCATAAGTGGGGTTTTCTACAAAACCGCCGCCATAACCACTCACCACTTCCAGTACCCCATTCAGTCGCTGAAAGAATGCTTCTGTACACCAGAAACAACCTTCACCAAAAGTTGCGGTATCGGTAGGTTGGTTAGTGTTTGTTTTAAAACTATCCATCTGTTTTGTTTTTACTTGGGGCGTCTGGGCGCAGGATACGAGGGTGATACCCAGGGATACAATCAGTAATATTCGCCGCATAAAATTCATGTATTAAAATTAAGGATTCTATAGATTAACAATTGAGACGTATAAGGGTTCAGTTCCTTACAGCGCCTCCGTAAACCAGCCAGAAACCTGTGTTTCGGATGGATTCCGGGCATTACCTTTGCGCCGATTAAGTAGTAAACATGCGTCTGTACCCCGAATCGGCTGCTGCACAACTGGAATTTGACAAGGTGAAGGCTTTGCTGGAAAACCATTGCAAAACGGTTTATGCCAAGGAAAAAGCCTTGCAGCTGCGTATCCATACCAAAAAGGAGTTCATCGCCAGGGAGCTGCAGCAAAGTCATGAATACAAACTGATCCTGCAACAGGCACAATATTTCCCGGGCGATTTCACCCAGAATATCAGCAAAGACCTGCGTTTACTGGCCATTCCCGGCGCCCTCTTAACGGGTGAACAATGGCTGCAGATACTGAAACTGCTGGAAAATACACAACAGGTATTCCGTTGGTTTGATGCCGAACGGCGGCAGGCATTTCCTGCCATGGCTTCCCTGCTGGATAACAGCTATTACGAAAAAACTATTGCCGAAAGCATCAAGGAAGTGCTGGATGAGCAGGGAAATGTACTGGACAATGCATCACCGGAACTGCAGAAAATACGCATGAACCTGTTCCGCAAACGCAATGAACTGCGTCGCATGTTCGAAAAAGTCATCAGTAAACTCACCAAAGCAGGCTATACCGCAGATATCGATGAAAGCTTCAGCAACGGGCGCAGGGTAGTGGCTGTATTCTCCGAGCACAAACGCCAGGTGAAAGGTATTTTACACGGCGAAAGCGATAGTCGTAAAACTGCTTTTATTGAACCCGAAGAAACCATTGAACTGAATAATCAGGTCTTCGCACTGGAACACGACGAAAGCCGGGAAGTACAGCGCATCCTGCGTGAACTCACTGCCCGCTTATCGGTTTACGCACCATTGCTCAGTCAATACTTCACCCTGGCAGGTGAATTTGATTTCATCCGCGCCAAAGCCAAACTGGCCATGGATATGAACGGACAACTGCCCGAACTGTCCGACAAAGCCCATATACACCTGATTGATGCCTATCACCCCTTACTGTACCTCTATAACAAAGCCACACAGAAAAAAACCATTCCGGTAACCCTTACCCTGGATGAGCAACACCGGATACTGGTCATCAGTGGCCCCAATGCCGGCGGTAAAACTGTTACCATGAAAACACTGGGCTTAAACCAGCTCCTGCTGCAAAGCGGACTACTGGTTCCGGTGAGTCCCTTATCACAGATGGGTATTTTCAAACAGCTCTTTATTCATATCGGCGATACGCAGAACCTGGAATTCGAACTCAGTACCTATTCCAGTCACCTGCTGCACATGAAGTATTTCATGGAAACGGCCAATGGGAAAACCCTGTTTTTCATTGATGAGCTGGGCAGTGGCTCCGATCCCAATCTCGGCGGCGCTTTTGCAGAAGTGATCATGGAAGAACTGGCCCGTAAACACGCATTTGGTATTGTAACCACCCATTACCTCAACCTGAAAGTCATGGCCAATCATACCAATGGTATCCTCAACGGCGCCATGCAGTTTGATGAGGTCAACCTGCAACCCATGTACAAACTGGTCGTGGGCAAACCCGGTAGTTCCTATACTTTTTCCATTGCAGAACGCATTGGCCTGCCCAAACACCTGATCAACCGTGCGCGTAAACTGGTGGAGGATGATCATTTTAAACTCGATAAACTCCTCAACCGTACCGAACAGGATTTACAGCAACTGGATACCGAAAAGAAACAATTGCACAAACTGATCCGGGAAAATGAGAAGCTGAAAAAAGAAATGGAAACGGTGATGGATAAAGAACGCCACCGCCAGCAGGTAGAATTGCTCAAAAACCAGAACCGCATAGCCGAAGAAAGAATTGCGTACCTGAAAGATATGGAGCGCAAACTCAAACAGATTGTGCTGGACTGGAAAAAAGCAGAAAACAAAGAAGAAGTGGTGAAGAACCTGCAAAACCTGCTCTTCAAACGCAAGGATGAAATTGTGGTGAACAAACTGGCTAAAAAAGTTGATCAGAAATACAAAGAACTCAATCAGCACATCACTGTAGGCTCTCTGGTTAAACTGCGCAAAAACTACCAGGTAGGGGAAGTAAAGGAAATACGTGGCAAAAGAGCCATTGTACAAATCGGGATCATTCCCATGAATGTAGACCTCGCCGATCTGGTGCCTGTTGAAAAAGTACAGGAAAATGGCAAAAATTAATCAGTACCAGAACACAGGCTCCAGGGCCAATGCTGTAATTTTAAACAGTTGTGTCAATAGCAGGCACAACCGTTTCTTGAGCCATGATGAAAAAAGCCTGTCTGCTATGGGTAGGAATCTGTTGTATCGCGTGTACGGCTTTCAGTCAGCTTTGTACCGGAAGCCTGGGCGATCCTGTGGTGAATATCAGCTTTGGTAATGATTTAACCAACCGCGGGCCACTTAAAGCAGGCATTACCTCCCTCAGTTATATCAATGGCTCCTGCCCGAACGACGGCGAATACACCATTACCAACCTGGCTTTTAATTGTTTCAGCAATACCTGGCATCTCATGGCCGGTGATCATACCGGTGATATCGGCGGACGCTTCATGCTCATCAATGCCTCACTCGACCCCAGTGATTTCTATGTGGATACGGTAAGTGGACTGTGCAGCAATACCGTGTATGAATTTGCGGCCTGGGTCACCAATGTACTGCGATTGGGTGCCTGTAGTCCCAATCCCACCAGACCCAATCTCAGTTTCAGCATTGAAACCATCACCGGCACGGTATTGAAGAAAATAGAAACAGGTGATATACCCGAAAAAACAGAAAAAGTCTGGCAGCAGTTCGGTACATTTTTTCAAACACCGGCGGGCGTGAGTACCGTGGTACTGCGGATACGGAATAATGGGAAAGGGGGGTGCGGAAACGATCTGGCACTGGATGATATCACTTTCCGCCCCTGCGGGCCGGAGATCAAAAACAAAGTAGGCGTGAATGATATCAACCTGCTGCAATATTGTGAGAACACCCAGCCCAATATCTCCTTCAACGCCGTTTTCTCCCAGGGATTTGCTGATCCGGTATTGCAATGGCAGATCAGCCGCGATACCGGAAAAACATGGACAGACATTCCCGGAGAACGCAGTCCTGCCTATGTTCGTCAGCCCGTAACCGTGAATGGCTATTATCAATACCGGGTAACTATTGCCGAAAGAGCCAATGCCGGATCTGTCACCTGCCGCATTGCTTCCAATATTGTAACGGTTATCATCAGTCCTATGCCACCCGGGCCAGCAGACCGACTGGTCAAAGGCTGTGTGGGGTCTGATCTGCGCCTGCCTACTACCGAAGGCAGTGGATTCAGCTATCAATGGACCGGCCCCAATGGCTTTCAATCTGTATATCCCAGCCCACGCATCAACCCGGTGCAGTTCAGTGATTCGGGACTGTATGTATTGAACCTGCAAACCGATCTGGGCTGTTCCAGAACCGATAGCCTGCAATTGAATGTATACCCCGGAGCCAGTGCCCGCATCAATCCCGTAGCCGGTATCTGCGAAGGAACACAGGTACTGTTACAGGCCAGCGGCGGCATCAGCTACCAATGGTCACCACAGACCGGACTCAGCAATCCCGCCGCTGCCGCAACCCTGGCTTCGCCCAGAGATACCATCGTATACAAAATGGTTACCACGAATGCATTTGGATGCGCCGATTCTGCCAATATCCAATTGAATGTATGGAAACTGCCCCGCGTATCTGCAGGTGCGGATGTGCAACTGTTTGAAGGAGATACTACCCGTTTACAGGGACAAATTACGGGCCTGTACAGCAGCTTCTACTGGCTGCCCGCTTACCAGATGAATAATCCCGGCAGCCTTTTTCCGGTGGTACAACCCGACCGGAATACTGCCTATACCCTCTATGCCGTGTCATCCCTGGGTTGCGGAACCGTTTCGGATACGGTTTTGATTAAAGTATATCGGAAGATAAAACCACCCAATGTGTTTACCCCCAATGGAGATGGTATACACGATACCTGGGAAATACCCGGATTGGATAGCTATCCCGGTGCGCGACTGGAACTGTTCACCAGGGCAGGCCAGTCGGTATTTTCCGCCAGAGATTATGCCGGTGGCTGGGATGGAAAACGCAGTGGTAAACCATTACCTGCCGGAACCTATTACTATGTAATAGACCTGGGTAATAACCTGCCCCGGCAATCGGGATGGCTCTTACTCATGCGTTAACCACATCATCGCGGATAAGAATCAATATGGATGATGGAATGCGCACCGGTTTTGCTGCAACAGCAGTATATGTATTGCAGCTGAGGAATACAGGTTGAATGATTTACTGCTTGTCATAAATCCCCAACCATTATCCAACCCGAACCGAAGTCATGGTCAACGACCCACCAACCGCTGTATCGTTGAAAAAACTGATCGGTTCATTGCTTTTGCCAGCCCCAAGCGTATACAGCAAAGGCAGGTAATGTTCCGGTGTAGGAATGGCCAACAGGGCTTCCTTACCCAGTTGCGGGTAGTTGATCAATGCTTTATGATCTCCTTTACTGATCAGGTGTTTGAATCTGGTATTCATCTCTGCAGCCCAGTCATAGGCATATGCACCCAAAGCAAGCTTGTCCCAGGCAACCATACGCAGGTTGTGAACCATATTGCCGCTGCCAATGATGAGTACGCCTTTCTTGCGTAAGGCATAGAGTTCCCTGGCCAGATCATAATGGTATTGGGCGCCTTTGGTATAATCGATACTCAATTGCAATACCGGGATATTGGCTTTGGGGTACATATGGCGCACAACGGTCCAGGCACCATGATCCAGACCCCAGTCGTGACTCAGTTCAACCGCTACCGGCGCCAGCAGGCTGGCTGTTTCTCCGGCCAGTACAGGATTACCCGGGGCAGGATACTGAACATCATACAATGCCTGCGGGAACCCACCAAAGTCGTGAATGGTTGGTGGAAAATCCATAGCGGTGATCCGTGTGCCTTTGGTAAACCAGTGGGCCGATACCACCAGCACCGCTTTCGGTTCCGGAATTTCAGTAGCCATTTTTGTCCAGCGGCGACTGAAGGCCGTGTCTTCAATGCCATTCATGGGGGAACCATGTCCGATAAACAAAACCGGCATCAGCGATTCCGTGGTTTCCAAACCATCAGTCAGGTTTTTAAATGCTGCAAAACTCGTCATGGCAATAGCTCCTGTTGTTAAAGCGTAAATAAATTGTTTTCGTTGCATCCTTCCAGGTTAATGGTTGGGGAATGATCGGCCTGAAAGTATCAGGATCGTTGAAAAGCAGGTTTGGGTGCTAAACGATGTTGCAATAAGTAATCAATGGAATACTTACCGCTGCCGGTCAGCAACAAAGTAGTATAGGGTAGTATATATAACAGCCCCAATTCCTTTTTACCAAAAGGTTCACCTGCGTGGATGTACAATACTGCTACCAGCATCGTAAACAATAATGGCAATACCGCCAGTCTGGTTCCCAGTCCAAATAAGATCAGCATTGAGCAAAAGACTTCTGCAAAAACAGTCAGTGTCAGCGAAAGTGTAGCACTCATACCCAGTACAGCAGGAAACTGCGTTTCGCCATCTGCCATTAAGGACTGGAATTTGGGAATACCATGCGTTAACATCAGGGCGGCTACCGCTATCCTGATAAACAGGATAGCAGTATCAACGCCTTGAGATACGGGGGGAGTATCAAATAATTTTTTCATGATTGATTATTTATCAGCTTTTACAAATTCACCATCAGCTTTAATGCGTACCTCATCGCTGATCATAGGAGCGGGGAATCCACTACCCAGGTTAAAATCGGAACGTTTGATGGTGCCTGTTACCTGGAAACCTGCCGTAGCTTTCTTGCTCATGGGGTTCTCTACAGAACCTTTATACAGTAAGTCCAGGCTAACAGTTTTTGTTACACCATGTAAGGTCAGGTCACCGGTAAGCCGGTAACGATCTTTGCTTGTTTGGCGGATTTTGGTGCTTTTAAAAGTCAGCCTCGGGAACTTCGCTGCATCAAAAAAGTCAGCACTCTTCAGGTGATTGTTCCGGGCTTCCACACGGGTATCAATAGAAGCTGTTTGGGCAGTGAGCTCAAAAACGGCATCGCTGAAATCATCTTTGGATGATACTACGGTAACGTCGAAATCATTGAATGTACCACTCACATCGGCAATACCCAGGTGTGTTACGGTAAAGCCCAGTTGCGAATGCGGGTCATCGTTTACCCATTTGGTAATGCCCGTGGTAAAAGCTGTTAAGGTGATAACGGCTGCCAGGATCAGTGTAAGCTTTTTCATGTTGTTGTGTTTATAACAGTGATTGATTAATGATGTAATATTTTCCAGCCCGCATGCCAGTTGTAGTTATTTTTCAGTCCCAGTTGAATCAGCAGCAATTGCATGAGTTCCAGGGTTCTGCTTACGGTTAAATCACCCGCAATAATGGGATTGAAACCCACAGTGGTGATCAGTTCCTGTACTGTTTGCACAGCTTCCTCGTCGTTACCGGCAATAAATGAATCAACCTGTTTGCCATCAATAACCGGTGTGTAGAAGTCGGCAGCGAACGTGGTATTAAAGGCCTTGACTACTTTGGCATTGGGCAGCAGTTTCTGCAATTCAAGCGCAGCGCTGGTATCTGGTGCGGTTTCAAATCCGCTATAGGTATCGTTCAGGGGATTGGCAATACTAATGACAATCTTCTGGTTCACTACTGCCCGGATTTTATCGGCGATCGCTTTTTCTGCCTGGTAGGGGACAGCCAGGATAACCATATCGGCTTCCCAGCCGGCATTCACCGAGCAGTCAACAATCTCTGCATCAGCCAGCGGATGGTATTTGTGAATTTCCTGCAGGGTATTGTTTAATTTATCCTTGGCAGGATCAATCAGCAGAATTTTATAATTGCCTTTGGCTATACCTACGGAAATCGCAGTACCCATATTACCTGAAGCTCCTATGACTGCGATGGTTTGTTTGGTGTTCATAACCCTATGATTTAATAACACAAAGCTACCACCAGTGCCAACCATGCACCATTACGATGCGTCAAGAAAAAGCCTTGATTTAAATCAATGAAATAACTGCTTATTTACCCCGTACGATTTTACGCCTTACGCGGCTGAGGGTTTCGGGTGTAATACCCATATAGGATGCAATCATATGTTGGGGAACACGTTGCAGGATCTCGGGGTAAGCGGCTGCAAAAGCTTTATAACGTTCATCATTGGAGATACTGATAGCAGCAGTCAGTCTTTTCTGCAAAGCAATATATGCCCCTGTGATCTGCAGGCGGATAAAGGTTTCATACTTGGGCATTTTGCCCAGCAGTTCTTCATGTGCCTGCTTGGTAATCAGTACCAGCTCGGAATCTTCCAATGCTTCAATATGATAAGTAGCGGTTTCTCCCGTGAGAAAACTATAGAGATCGGAAATGGTCCGGCCTTCCAGGGCAAACTGAACGATGTGTTCGGTGCTGTTATCATCCACACAATAAGAACGTAATGCCCCTTTTTCCACAAAAGCGATGGCTTTGCAAACATCACCCTCCTGTAAAAGGTATTGTTTACGGCGCAGTTTTTTGGGCATGAGGAATGACTGTACAAAAGCCCTTTCCGCATCGGTCAGTGGCACTTTTTCGTGGAATGCGTTCAAAAAGACTTCGTACATAAGATTCAATCTCACACAAATATAGTTTGAAATCATGCCCCTATGGCTGTCAATACCGGTAAACCATCGGTTCAGGACACTGGAAGAGCCCGCCGGACTGCTATTTTATCTCCTTGTAAGCCAATAACTTAATTTTTTTTGCTCAATATTATGCAAACCGTACTTTTGCGCCGGAGAGATGGCAGAGCGGTCGAATGCGGCGGTCTTGAAAACCGTTGACTGTCAAAGGTCCGGGGGTTCGAATCCCTCTCTCTCCGCTTACGCCCACCATAGCCTTAGCGCAGGTGGGTTTTTCTTTTATATGCATTCCTAATGCCTCGGTGTTACAGGGAACCCGTCTGATTCGTACTATTTGCGCAACCGCCGTTGTTGGTCGCCCGACCAACAACCAGTAATTGGAGGACTTTATTGGTTAAAAGCGTAGAACTTTCTCAATTTCCCCCACCAGCCCCTTTCATTTTTGCATTTTGCATTTTGCATTTTGACTTTTTTAATTGTCACACTCACCCAATCACATCCTTATTGTATTTTTTGCGATACTCAATAGGAGATAAGCCCGATATTTTTTTGAAGATATTCCGGAACGCTTTGATGTCGGCATACCCCACTTCATACATAATTTCATTAACCGATTTCCGGTTGGTTTCAAGTTTTCGTTTGGCAGCTTCTATTTTGGTACGCTGGATATATTCAATGGGTGAATTGTGGGTTGCGTTTTTAAAGCGACGCAGAAAACTACGTTTGGGTATCGAGAATTTTTCGGCTAAATAATCCACCGTAATCTTATCATCGATGTTTTTTTCAATAAATGATTGTACTTTTTTGATGGCTTCATCATCATGGTCTTTCTGCCCTTCGAAAATGGCAAAGACCGACTGAGAAGTCCTGTCCATATCTATATGCATCATCTTGGCAGCATAAATAGCCGCTTGCCTGCCACTGTATTTTTCAATCAGATGCAGTATCAGATTCATGGAAGATACCGCCCCACTCGCCGTATAAATGCCTTTGGATTCGGTGATGATTTTATCTGAACAGAGTTTGATGGCAGGATGCCTTTCGGCCAGCATATGGGTCATTTGCCAATGCGTGGTACATTCCATATTATTCAGCAGGCCGGTAGCCGCCAACAGAAATGCGCCTGTGCACAGACTCGCTAATTCGGCGCCCTCTTTGTATTGCTCAATCATCCATTGGGCAAGTGCTTTATTCTTTTGTTGGGAATAATCGTTTCTCACAGAACCACCGGGGATAATAACCAGATCGGGACAGGGTAATTGAGATACTTCTTGTGCTTGAACCAGCAGCTGACTGTCCCATAAATGCTGGGATACATTTTCTCCCACGATCTTAATATCATAAAAAGGTTTTCCCTGCTGCTTCAGTAAGTATTCGTTGGCCATTTCAAACATATCGATGGCCAAAAACAGAAGGCTTGGCTTGATACTGCCATGGGGTAACAGGAAATACACTTTTTTCATGAGACAAATGTATAGCAAAATGTATGGCGCAAACAACCCTTTAAATTGTCGAATTTACACCCTCACCGGGTTTAGATCGCCCCATACATTTGTGGTATCATCATCCATTACACCCCATGCAATCAGTAGAAATCATCATGCTTCCGGCGGCAGACCAACAAAAAGCAAAAGCCTTTTACCTGCAACTCGGTTTTCAGATCATTAAAGAAGCACCCGGTGCCCATGGCAACACCTGGATACAAATGGGTCTTCCGGGCAGCAACACAACCATTTCTCTTGCAGGCTTTCCGGGTATTATTTACGAGACAGACAATATCGAGCTGAAAATACAAGAACTGAATGCTAAGGGTATTGAAGTAGGCAATATTGATGATACCCCCTGGGGCCGATTTGCCTGGTTGACCGATTTGGACGGGAATAGACTATGTCTGCATGAAAAATAAATGAATAGGCCGACACAGGCGGGAATCTTACCCCGGCAGGCAGATTGGTGCTGGCGACATCTGTTGAAATGACTTTTTCTCATGTGATTCTTATAGCAGAATTACAACGCAGGCAGTTTCTACTGCCTGCCTGTTTTCATAAAGTCCGGGCCATTATTGTGGTATATCCTGCACCATAAGCATAAAGAAGAGCAATTGCTGCATATATACACAAACAGACACCCCATAAACCCCAAATATGAAGCGTATCTACAGTATTGACGTATTGCGAGGCATAGTCATGATCATTATGGCGCTTGATCATGTGCGAGATCTGATGCATGTAACATCCATCACGGAACAACCTACCAATCTGGCTACGACTACACCTGCTTTGTTTTTCACCAGATGGATCACGTATTTGTGTGCGCCCACTTTTGTGTTTCTGGCAGGCACATCTGCGTTCCTGTCACTGAACGCCAGGAACGATATAGCCGCCACCCGACGGTTTTTATTCACCAGAGGGTTGTGGTTAATTGTTCTGGAATTCACCGTGGTCAATTTCGGGCTATGGTTCGATATACGGTTTACTGTTTTTCTCTTTAACGTGATTGCAGCCATCGGCTTTGGCTTTATTGTCTTAAGCTTATTGCTAAAACTGCCGGTAAAAGCCATTGGATGCATCGGGCTGGCCATTATATGCCTGCACAATCTTGCACCCCTGGTACCAGGTGCAGAAACCACTTTGCTGAAAAAAATAGGGATGCCCTTACTCAGTCCCACTGCTTTTCCTTTTGGTAACGGTAAGATGTTTGTCATGGGATATCCACCCATACCCTGGCTGGGCATCATGCTGGTAGGCTTTGCATTCGGAAAAATATGGGAAGCAGCTGGTCGGGAAAGGAGCAAAATATGTCTCCGTACCGGATTGGCGGCCATACTCTTATTTCTGCTGATACGGGGTATCAATGGGTATGGCGATGGGGTGGCATGGTCTGCACAGCAAGACAGTACTTATACCTTGCTCTCATTCCTCAATGTGACTAAGTATCCGCCATCCCTGGATTTTACCTTACTGTTCCTGGGGCTAATGCTTGTGCTCCTGGCATATTTAGAGGGGATGCAGAACCGGTTTACTGCTGTAGCGGCTGTATTTGGCCAAGTGCCACTTTTTTATTTCATTGTTCATTTTTACCTGATCCATGTTTTAGTGTTCCTCATGCTATTTTTACAAGGTTTTGGCGTGTCGGATATGGTATTTGGGTTTAATTTCGGCAGACCAATGACCGGTAGTGGGCTGTCACTCTGGGCTGTTTACCTGGTTTGGATAGGCGTGGTAGCTCTTATGTATCCCCTGTGCAAATGGTATGGAAACTATAAAGCAGCACATAAAAGTGCTACATGGCTTAGGTATCTCTAACTAAAACCTTCATTTGTATCATGCAGCAGATATCCATCATTCGAATCAACGAGGAACAGGCAAATCTGGTTTTTACCCTATTCGATCAATACCGGGTCTTTTACCAACAAGCATCGGATATTGCTGCGGCGGAAAAATTTATACGGCAAAGGCTTGAAAAAAAGGAGTCGGTCATTTTTGTTGCGCTGGATGAAGCAACCCGTCAGCCAGTTGGATTTACCCAATTGTATCCGCTTTATTCTTCCGTAAGGATGCAACAGAACTGGTTATTGAATGACTTGTATGTAGATCAAAGCCATCGGAAAAAAGGAATAGGAGAAGGGCTGATCAGAGCAGCCATGGATTTTGCACGCGGGCATCATGCCAGCTATGTGGAACTGGAAACTGCAGTAAATAATTTGGTTGCGCAAAGTTTATACGAACAAATTGGGTTTACAAAACTAGCCCCCGAAACGGATTTCATTACCTACAGAATAGCATTGACCCACAACAATTAAACCATTACACCATGAGAAAAATAATTTCATTTGTACACCTGTCACTGGATGGTTTTGTCGCAGGCCCCAATGGCGAAATGAACTGGATTACCGTTAATGAAGAACTCTTTGCACATATTGGTAAACGGATCAGTAAAACCGATGCTGCCTTATATGGACGTAACACCTATGAGATGATGGAAGGTTACTGGCCTACCGCCGGGGATGCGCCGGATGCCAGCAGGCATGATATAGATCATTCCCAATGGTATAAAACAGCACATAAGATAGTCTTATCAAAAACGATGGCCGGACTTACCCTGCCCAATACCACCATTATCAGCGACAAGCTTATCAGCAGCATCCAGGCCATCAAACAGCAGCCTGGCAGTGAAATACTGCTTTTTGGCAGCCCAGGCGCAACACATGCGTTAATGCAGGAAGATTTAATCGACGGTTACTGGCTGTTTGTGAATCCGGTTGTACTCGGACAAGGCATTCCACTATTCGCCAACCACCAGCGCAAAAAGCTGCAGCTATTATCTGCCCTGCCATTTGCCAGTGGTGTAACAGAACTCGATTATGCTGTGGTGACCTGAATAAAAGAAGCCATTGCCAGATACTGGATCTACACCCACAAGATTCTTTCCTATCCGGGGGCGATATAGCACGGCATAAAAACCTGACAGGTTTATTTTTCCCATTTCCAGGCATACCATACTATTAACGCAGTTAGTGCGCTTTCCACAAGGGCATACAATACATAAAATGCCCTCCATTCAGACATTGATGTGGCTGCAATCAGCAACATAATGGCCGTAAAAAATATACCTGCCAGTATGTTCAGCAGCCTGTTGGATTTTGATGGTAATATAACCGACAAACAAACCATTAAGGCTGGAATGGCCAACAATACGGAAGCAGCAAACAATTTTACCGGATTGTCGAGCATGCTGGTTCCATTGATGATCCCCTGAATTTTGTCTGGTACATAAAGCTCAAAATAGTCGCCATAAATGTAAAAAAAGGTCACTGATGCCCATAAAGCTGCAAGTTTGATTTTGATATTTACTTTCAAATCTCCTGAGCTATTGGTACTGTTTGCTTTCGAATCCATAAGTCGTAGTTAAGGTTTGAATAAATGATTGGTCTGATCCAGGGTGTTGAATGCATTAATACGATTGAGTGGCTTGAAATGTTACAAATGCTATCCTCAAAAGAAGCGATTTTTCAATAGTCGTATTACAGGATTCGATAAATATATTACTAATAATTATAAATTATTAGTTTCCCTCCGGATCAAGTCCGATATAAGTCCGTTATAAGTCCGATACAAGTCCGATCACCCTGGGGAATTTCATCGGGTTGGCTTAGGGAAACCGTCGGATACAGGCCGTGGCAGTAGTGCTTTTGCAGCCTGCGTTTTCGAAGTGGCTGCGCCTGGGAGCGAAGGATGACCGTAAAAGCATCGGTCAGCAGCGCTTCCTGTCCGATTCGTGTACGAACCGTATCAGGTCAGTAATCGAAATCTGCGATTGCAGCAACCGGTACGGTGCGGATACTTATTTGCCACTGAACTATCATTCTGCCGTATCTTGGCAGGAATGAAACAACTCAGCAATCTTTATCCTTTGCGCTTTGTACTGGCTTTATTTGTGATCTTGTTTCATTTGCCGGAGATATCCAACACGCTGGGCCTGCCAAATTTCAATGCCTGGCCCTTGTTTCACAAAGGGGAGCTGGCCGTGTATTATTTTTTTTCGCTCTCGGGTTTTCTCATCCTGCGGCTCATTTACCTGGAGATCAGGCAAACCGGTGATTTCCGGTTCCGGGCATTTTACAAACGACGGATCCAAAGACTATACCCCTTGTATTACCTGGTGCTTTTGATCGGTATACTATTGTATCACCTGGTATTGCCCCTGTTGCAGATTCCATTCCCAACACCCTACCACCTGATGGATTTATTGGGACATTATGTACTGCTGATACCCAATGTCTTCAAATACTACCATCCCGAACTGGGCGGTATACTGGTGGTGATGTGGAGTATTGGCATTGAAGAACAGTTTTACCTTTTCATACCCGTGTTCCTATATCTGTTCCGGCGCCGGTTAATCCTCAGTATAGCCGTGCTACTGTCCCTGCTATTGCTGTTGTTATTTTACTGGCCGGATTTTTACCGTTATTACAATTACTATTTCTATTTCCTGTTTGGAGGATTACTCGCCATCCTGGCAGAACAAAAAACCATTCGGCTGTTTCAGCAATGGTGGATGCATGTATTGGTATACAGTCTTTGCCTGCTTTCATTCGCAACCAACTGGATCCAGTTTACCAATGGCTTCCTGTATCATTGCACGAACATGTTGTTGAGTGGCTGCCTGCTGACCCTGATAGCCGATTACCCCGTTTTCACCATTAAAAGCCGCTTACTGACCTACCTCGGCAAGATTTCCTATGGGATTTATATGTACCACATGATTGTACTGACAGGACTGTTATTCCTGGTTTCCCGCTCCGGGCTATGGCACTATATGCCCGACAGTATTTTCATTGTATTACTGAACATCATCCTGATCGTGCTTACCTGCCTGATTGCCCATTTTTCCTACCAATATTTCGAACGGATTTTCTACCAGGAACGTACCTTAACCAGCGAACCCCATACCCCAAGGGATTAATGCAGTACCAGCAGTTTGAATAAGCTTGTTTTTTTGCCCTGCTCACAACGGATAAAATACATGCCCCGCGGTAACCGGCTCACAGCAATAATGGTTTGCTGCCGGTATACATCCTGTTGCAAAATACGGCCATGAATATCCAGCAAAGTCCAGCGTAACTGACGCGCTACCAAAGGATCACTGACAGCGATATACACCTGGTGGGAAGCAGGGTTGGGGTAAATACGGATTTGTTTGGCCAATGCATTGTCGGTTACGGCCGTCACTTGCTGACAAACAGCACCAAAAGTAAAAGGGGTGGCGAAACGATCGGGTACACCACCATTGAAATTGGTATTGATGCCTGTCAGGAAAATATCGGTGTTGCGGTACAGCGCCACATGGGCATGCGGGCCGGTTGAATTTCCCGTACTGCCGATAGTGCCAATGAGGTCACCGGCTTTTACCATCTTGCCCTGGTGTACATTCACCGTTGCCAGGTGTGCCACACGAAAAAAATAAGCGGGGTTATCGGTAGATCGAATGATGATCTGGTTGCCATACGCACCGCATAGCGCGGCAGATGGGGTACAATGGGTTTGACAGGAACCATTCACCAGGATCACTTCCCCGTTGAGCGGGGCGTAAAACGGACTGTCGCAGGTAGGCACCAGTCTGTTACTCCAGTCCATGGCATAATAGTCGCTCCCGAAATGGGTGATCTGTCCATACCCATAACCATAACTGCCCCAGCCTTTGCTGTCTACATATTTACCACTGCCAAAGGGCCAGTAGAGAACCGAAACATTGGAATCCAGTGCAAAGGGAATGGCGCAGGTATCGCTGTTATTGGCTTTGGCCTGGTACAGCGCTGTGCAGAGGACAAGCAGGAACAGCCATTTGAATCGGGGATACATGGCTTAAATGTCCAACCAAATCATCATTTTCCCAAAACGATTACATCAATGGGGGAATGCAAAGCTATCTGTATAAGCGCCCAAAGCGTATGGTTTATGCGGAAGGTAAAAACACTTCGGCCATCATGCAACGGGCACTGCCGCCACCATTGGTTTCAATGGTACTGATATCGGCATGCAGGATGGGATTATAGGTTTCCAGTGCCGATACCTGTTCGGGTGTCAGGCTCCGGAATGCCTGGGTAGACATGACCAGAAAGGTTTGTCCCGATACATTTTTTACCTGCAGCATATTCCCGGCAAAATGATTCATTTGTTCCAGGCTGATGGTGATGATCTGTTTTCCGCTGCCCACCAGTGCCGATCTTACCAGTGCTTTTTCTGCAGGATCGGGGATGGCATCCATGCAAATCACGGCATAGCGATCCGCCACACACATCATAACGTTCGTATGGTAAATGGGCTGTCCCGCACCATCGGTAGCCAGAAAAGCAACAGAACGATAACCAGCCTGCTGGCACCAGTCGTTCAACACGGATGCATCTGTACGGGGCGATATACAGGCAAAAGTAATTTTATGCACCCGATCCAGCACCATGCTGCCGGTACCTTCGAGGAAACGGTTGGTCTGTTCATAATGACTGAAGTCTTTTATATCGGATACCGTAAATTTTGAACGGATGGTATCCAGTACGGCCGGTTTCCTTTCCTGCCGCCGGTTAAGGGCAAACATGGGGTAGAGGAATATGGTACCATTGTCGTGGAAAGAGATCCAGTTATTCGGGAAAATGGAATCGGGTGTATAGGGTTCCGGACTATCCGGTACAACGGTAACCATAATACCGGCATCGCGCAATACCTGTACAAACTGATCAAATTCCTGTGCAGCTTTTGCAGCAATATCACCGTTCTGGTTTTGTTGCTGCTGGAAATGATTATTCACCGCAGTTTCGGCATTAAAGTCGAACCGTACCGGCCGGATCATGAGTATTTGGGAAGTGGTTTGCATAGTTTGAGTGAATAGTGAATAGTGAATAGTGAGTGGTCAGTAGTAAGTGGTCAGTAGTGAGTAGTAAAGTGAGATAGGGTAATTGATTCATCTTTTCATTCTCATTTACTCACTGCTCACTATTCACTACTCACCAATATCCTCCCGCCACAACGGCATGCTCATACAATGAAAGCCGCCACGGGCGCGGGAGAGTTCGGCAGAGGGCATGAGGATCAGGGTATCGCGGATAGCATCGGGATGCAGTGTGCTAGCTTCGAACTGTTGCAACAGCTCTTTTACATGCACCACCTGAAAACCCGCATTGCGGAATGCTTCCGTGGTTTTGTCGTTGCGGTCATAACCCAATACCACTCCTTCCCGCAGGGCCAATAAATTACAGGAATCTGTCCATTGCTCCCGGGCACTGTACGGGAATTCATTGTTACCGGAAAAGATAAACCGGGGTTCCTGCTTACAATGCAGATCATTCTTACTGATGTCTGCCAGCAGGTCTTCCAGGCTCTCAAATGGTACGGGTTTGCCCGGATCATTTTTATGAAACTGGAGGATGCGGATCTTTTCTTCTTTTTTGATCTCCAGTACCCGGTCGATCTCATTATCGTCTTCGTGCTTGATGGCTTTGCGGGAGAAATTACCCAGCATCACCCATACATCTCTTTTCACCTGCGTAAATACGGTATCGATATGCATGTAATCGCGCTTCTTCGGAATACGGATGATGGTTACTTTTTCCATCAATCCCCTGGAAAACATTTCCTGGGTAATGCGGGAAGCAGCTTCTGCAGTGGTTCTTTCACTCACACCCACCAGCAAATGATGTTTACTCACCACCATTATATCACCACCTTCCAGCGTAATCCTTCTCTGTTCTTCTTCCTCGGGTAATAAAAAACTATGGTGCGACTCGGTGAGTTCGATGATATTCTTCTGCCAGGGCGCAAAGAGGGGGTGATAGAAAAATATATAATGCGCCAGCAAAGCTTCGCGGCTACGGGCCTGTTTGGCCGGACGATTCAGCAGTACATGGTCTTTGATGGTGATACCGATATCCCGGGTAAAAATAAAATTGGGAATAGGAGCGAAGAGTAATTCTTTTTGCAGCGATGTGCCCGATATAAATGTTTTGGCCAGCTCGCGGGCAGGGTATTCCTGCAATTGCTGCTGGATGGCAAAAGTGCAATCTTCAATAGCCGCTACGGATGCCACCAGTTTACTGCGGATATCAGCATCTTCCAGGATCTCACCCAATAACCATTCCAGTTCCACCACTTTATCGGAGCGATGAAATGCATCGGAATCGGGTTTGTAAAAAGCACGGCCGTTTTCATCCACTTCCGCCAGCTTCCCTTTGATCCGGGCCGGATCCAGGAAGTAGAGCAACACTTTGGTATAATAATCGTATTCGTCTTTGCGGATCGTGTCGAGGTGTACAATGTCCTCAAATAACCAGTCCTGTGCTTTGGAGGGTACTACTTTACCCAGACCACTGTCGGGGCTATGTACCAATAAACGTTTCAGCGTACCTATTTCGGAGGTAACATGTAAGGTATGTTCCATAAATAAAATGATGAATGAACAATCAGGCAAAGCCTGTTATGCAGCCCGTGGGAATGATGCCATAGCCACTCAATGATCGGGCATACTATTTAACCCGCGGTACATCCACGCAAAATGTGCGGTCAGGAAGATATGGGTTGTACAATGGTGCATAGTTCTTTAAAGATACAACTTTTTTCAGAAATAAGTTTTGCCCTGTAAACTACCCTGCGTATCAAGCACTTTAAAACGGGCAAAGAGTTCTTCGCTGTACCAGTCTTCCCGCCGCGTTTTTCGGACCACTTCCGCATGTTCGGGCATGGCATAGGCAAACTGTTTCATGGCTTCGGTATTTTCCCATAAACTAAAGGTTGCCTGTTTGATCCAGGGCACTTCACCAATACCCACCGACACCACAAATCCCGGTGCCGTATGCATACGTGCCGCTACCGGATCTACATGCGACCAGAACCGTTTCAGTTTACCCAAACGGATGGAAGCGCGGGTGAGTACAGCCACCTGTCCCGTATGCGCACTGCTTTTGCCCGGGTTACCAAATACCGCTTTTCCATCCCACAAACCATGCGCAGCAATCGGTTCCAGCAGTATATGCCATTGCTCACATCCAAACAAACGCCACCACCATTGCAGGGAGGCAGGTATTGGCTGGGTATGGGCATCTTCCCAAACCCTTAATACTGCCCATTGGCGCCAGTCGGGCTGTTTATCAAAACTGCCATTGCGGCCGCAGCCCATCAGTTTCCAGAAAGAACAGCCCGATAA
>JAACZQ010000085.1 GCA_009996675.1 Chitinophagaceae bacterium | reverse complement strand
CAATCATCTGCTTTTTACTGCTCTGCCTTCAGTTAAATCGTTCCCAGGCCAATGTGCCCGTACTCGTATCTCCCCAATGGCTTACTGAGCACATGACCGATCCCAACCTGCGCATCATACAGGTGAATTTCCTGCGGCTGGATTATGAACGCGAACATATTCCCGGCTCGGTGTTTCTCTGGCCCGACTGGCTTGCGGCCCATTCACCCGAAGGTAATTTCAATACACCCGATCTCAAACAGGCCAAACAGGTATTGCAGGAGCTGGGCATCAGCAAACAAACCCATATCGTACTCAGTTTTGTAAAGTCGGATATCACCGTCACCGCCCGTATGTTCCTCACCCTGGAACAGTTGGGTTTATACGGACGGGTGTCGTTGCTGGACGGTGGACTGGAAGCCTGGAAGAAACAAGGCTTACCCCTGATCAATCATGCCGCTCAGATACCGGTGAAGAAAGGCGATTTTGTACCGGTGTACCAGCAGTTGCTGGTGAACAAAGAAGCCGTACTTCAAGCCCTCTCCAGTACCGATCAACTGGTGGTAGATGCCCGTCTCAAGCGTTTTTATGATGGTGATATTACCGGTAATCCGCGCGATGGGCATATCACGGGCGCCGTGAATATTCCCTATCCGGAACTGATCGACAGCACCAACCGGTTCAGACCCCTGGAACAGATCAAACCTTATTTCACCCGCGTTGGCGCAGATGGGAAATCGCTGGTGGCTTATTGTTTCATCGGTCAAACCGCCAGTGTGGTGTATCTCGCCGGGCGATTACTGGGTTATCCCATCCGTATTTATGATGGCTCATTGCAGGAATGGAGCCGGATACCGGAACTGCCGATGGAAAAAACCAAACAATAAAAAAAGCCCCGCTCATCATCATGACCGGGGCTTTTTACAGAGAATATTGGGTTATTCCGGTAACAATACCAGTTTCACCATATTGTTATCATTGAAATATTTATTGGCCAGTGCCTTGGTCTTTTCAACGGTGATCTGTTTGATGCGGGCTGCAGCACCATTGATGGAAACGGGATCGCCGCCACGGAAGAACTGTTGTTCTAAACGGAAGCGCCAGTAACTGTTTTCTTTCGCATCATTCTCCAGGCTGCGGGTTTGTTCGGCAATCACTTTTTCAATATTCACTTCCGCCACACCATTGGCGCGGGTATTCCTGATCTCATCCATTACCAGGGCTACCAGTTTGTCTACATTCTCCGGTGCACAACCGAACTGTATACTGATGCTGTAGGTCTTCACCGGCTCTTTGCTGATACCACCATTTACCCCTACGCCATACACTCCACCCGCATCTTCGCGTAAGATCTCGCGCAGCTTAATACCCATGGCTTTGGTGAGCTGACCAATCTGTAATTCATCCAGGTCAGACACTTCATCCATATTGCCGGTATAGAAAATGCGTACACTGGCTTTGGGTTCTTTGCCCTTATGAATGACTTTGCTCACCACACCCTGCGGATAGCGGATGCCCACGTCTTTCCAGGATGACTGCTGGTTCGTGGATGGGAGGGAAGCAATATATTTCTCCACCAGGCCCTTCATGGTTTCCATATCAAAATTACCCACGAACGTAAACTGGAACTGGCCGGCATTGCTGTACAGTTCTTTGTAAATCTCAAAAGCACGGTCGAGGTTCAGTTGATCAATGGTTTCTTTGGTGAAGGGCTTGCGACGGAAATGATAGTTGCCCATGATATAGTTCACCGAATCGCCAAATACACTGGCTGGATCTTTATCTTTATTGGCAATCTGTACCGCCATCTGCTGTTTGATCACTTCAAACATATTGGCATCTTTGCGCGGTGCCACAAAATAGCCGTGTAATAACTGCATGGCAGTTTCGAGATCCTTGGTAGTGCTGTTGCCATTCAATCCCTGCATATAGTTGGAAACTGAAGGTGATACAAAACAGTTTTTACCCGCCAGTTCTTTTTGAATGGCCTGGATATCAAAATCACCCATACCGCCAATGGAAGCAATGATGCCTGAATTGGCAGCATTCACATAGTCCTTATCGTCGTACCGGGAAGAACCACCCCAGCTGATGGCCGAGAACTGTATTTCGTCGTTCTTGAAATTGGTGGGTTTGAGAATTACTTTGGCTCCATTGGATAAGGTCCATTCACTGGTGCCAATCAACGGGAATTCTTTCACGCCAACCACTTTACCGGGCACCGGTGCATTGGGTAGGAGGGAACCCTGGGTTACTTTATCTTCATAAGGCTTCAGCTTGCCAATGGGTTTGTTGAGTAAAGCGGTAATACCAGCCGTCGTAATCATATCGGCTTTCTCTTTTTCCGGAGAAGTGATTACAACTGAACGGTTGCCGGGTTTGATCCATTGTTTAATCAGGCTGTTCACTTCTGCCAGCGTAATTGTGGGCAGGAATTTCTGGTACATTTCGTATTCCTTCTCAATACCAGGGATGGATTCATCCTGTAAGAAATTGCGGATGTATTCCTGTAAGAGTTCGGCCGACTTGGTTTTATCCCGTTCATTGTACATATTCTCCATACGGGAGAGGGATGTCTTGACTGCCCGGTCCAGTTCGGTCTGCTGGAACCCGAATTGTTTCACGCGCTCGTTCTCGGTGAGCAGGATATCTACCGATGCCTTGATGTCTTTGGCTGTTTTGGCTACAGCAATCAGGCTGAATGCATCTTTATCTCCAATAAAGCCACCATAACTGCTGCTGCCAAAGAGGAAAGGTGCTTCTGGTTTCTGGGCAATTTCATCGAGCCGGCTGCTGATCATCTGGTTAAAGAGACTGCGCACAATACCAGCGCGATATTCGCTTTCTGTTTTGGATTCTTTGATCTTGGGTTGCATGTAATACACCTGCACCACATTATACGGCTGCTCGGGATCGGTAAGGATGGCCGTACGGGTTTCGGGGAAAGCCGGGATGCCGAATTTGGTCCGTGGTTTGGGCGCCGCGGGTTTGCTGAGTTTGCCGAAATGATCTTTGATCATCTGTTCCACCTGGGCAACATCAATATCACCCACCACAATCACTGCCTGTAAATCCGGACGGTACCAGTCCTTGTAAAAACGGGTCAGCTCACTATAAGGAGAAGTCTGAATGCTTTGCTTGGTACCAATCGGTAAACGTTTGGCATATTGTGATCCTTTGAGGATGATGGGGAAATACTTATCGCGCAGGCGGGCATCGGCACCGCGACCCAGTCGCCATTCCTCTACCACCACACCTCTTTCCTTATCAATTTCTTCTGGTTCAAAACTTACCTGGTGTGCCCAGTCTTCCAGGATCTGCATGGCTTTTGTAAAGACCTGCATGCTGTCGGTGGGCACCTGCAATTCGTAAACGGTTTCATCAAAGCTGGTATAAGCATTCAGGTCGGCCCCGAAATTCACACCGCTTTTTTCCAGGAAGTCAACCAGTTCCTGTTTCTTGAAGTTTTTGGTGCCGTTGAAAGCCATGTGTTCTACAAAGTGCGCCAGACCCAGTTGTTTTTCTGTTTCCAGGATGGAGCCGGCATTCACCACCAGCCGCAGCTCGGCCCTGTTTTTGGGCTCCACATTTTTGCGGATATAATAGGTGAGTCCATTGGGTAATTTGCCAATTTTTACTTTGGGATCAATACCCAGTCTGGCATCGGTGGCTTTCTGTGCCTGCACACCCACAAAGAGTATGAGGAACCAGCCAAATACAATCAAACGTTTCATGCATTCAGTTTTAGATAGTTGATAGCCGGCAGTAGTCTGCCTGCACTAAATTATGAATTTATATCATACACATCCGGCTTTACCGTCATTTAACACTGCTGCTTACAGGTTAAAGCCCAGGTGCCGGATCAGGGAAGCGGGCAGGGCCGGTAATTTACGGCGTTCAATCAGGTAGGTGGATAATGCGGAGAGGTCGCGGTACACATAATGTTTGCTCAAAGCCCCTTCCAGGTAACCCGCACCACTGGTATTGCCGGTACCAACCCGCATACCAATCATGCGACGCACCATGATCAGGTGTTTATGCCGCCAGTTACTCATGAGGTGGTCAATTTCAATCAGGGCATCCAGTACCTGATAGGAAGTCTGGAAAACCGGGAAATCGCGGTAAAGCATGATGAATAAGGCAGCGCGGAGTGCGGTGGGACTGAACTGACTCCGCAGCAGGTCCAGGTATTCCGGTGTGGCATGCTCCGGTATTTTTTCGAAGAATACATAATCGAAATCATGGATTTTGTTCTGCTCCCTTTCGGTGAGCCCCTGCTGGTAAATATGGCGGTAGGTATGCCAAAAAGGATGTTCGTTGTTTTGTGCGGACGGTACTTCAAAATCCTGCCAGAAACCAGCTTCAAAGAAGGGCAACCGTTCCAGCCAGCGGTTCACGAGCTGGGCCAGGGTCTGGTTGTTTTCGGTGTTGGTGATATCCGTATAATCGGTCTGCGTAAACCCGCCTTCATTGGTGCGTTTGTAATAATCGTGCTGGTGTCTTTTTTCCAGTTGCAGTCCCAGTCTTGCTTCCAGCAAACGGAACTGCTTACTCTGAAAACCCGAAGAAGGGGTGAGCAGGTTGCGGAATTCGAGGAAGTCCAGCGGTGTCATGGTATCGAGTATCCCCACTTGCTGGTTGAGTAATTGTAAAATCTGCGTAATCCTCCGCAAACGGTGGCGTACCAGATTCATGTCTTCTGAGTTGTCATTGATATGCGCTTGGGAAAAAACCTGGGTAATATAATCGAGTTCAAACAAGATCTGTTTAAACCAGAGCTCATAAGCCTGATGAATCACAATAAACAGCATTTCATCATGCGCCGGTTGGTTACCACGCTGAAAACTAACGGGCGACTGCGCGTCGAGCACTTTCTCCAGTTGCAGATAAGTCCCGTAATACATCGGTTCCTGGTTGGTCATATGGCAAGGGTTGTTTTGCAAAGAAAAGCCTTTGGGGGGATATAGTGAGTGGTCGGTAGTGAGTAGTCAGTAGTCAGTATTTTTGGACTGTGAGTTGTCAGCTACTGGCTTCTAGCTGCTAGCAACAAGAAGTAGATGGATATCGGTAACTTCAAACATCCAACTTCTAACCTCCAACTCCCAACTTTCAACCGAACAAATCAAAAAATCAAAGATCAAAAAATCAAAGATCTGAGATCTGATATCTGAAATCTGACATCAAAGCCCCGACATCTGCCATAAAATCAAATATCTTTGCTCCATGACCCGCCAACAGCTTGTAGACCAGATCCAATCAAAAAAATCCTATCTCTGTGTGGGGCTGGATACCGATCCGGCAAAGATTCCGGTGCATTTGCAACAGTTGCCCGATGGGGTGTTGCGTTTCAATAAAGCAATTATCGACGCAACCAGGGATTACTGCGTATCCTATAAAATCAATACAGCGTTTTATGAGTCGCAGGGACTCAGGGGCTGGGAGATCATGGCCGAAACACTGGCATATATTCCTGCTACCCATTTCACCATTGCCGACGCCAAAAGAGGGGATATCGGTAATACTTCGGCCCAGTATGCCAAAACCTTTTTTGAAGTATTACCCTTCGATGCCATTACCGTAGCGCCATATATGGGGGCAGACAGTGTGAAACCTTTCCTGGAGTACACGGATAAATGGACCATTGTTCTCGGTCTCACTTCCAATCCCGGCAGTGCCGATTTTCAGCAAAAAATACTGGGGGATAGCGGCAAGCCTCTGTATGAAACCGTACTGGAAACCGTAAGCTCTTGGGGCAATCCCGGTAATCTGATGTTTGTGGTGGGTGCTACCAAAGCCAGTGATCTTGGTCCTATCCGTTCCATAATACCCGATCATTTCCTGCTGGTACCCGGTGTGGGTGCACAGGGCGGAAGTTTGAAAGATGTATCTGCGTACGGACTGAATACAGATGCCGGTTTGCTGGTGAATGCCAGCAGGGCCATACTCTTTGCCGATTCAGGAGAAGGTTTTGCCGAAGCAGCTGCTGCTGTTGCCCGAACATACCGGGAAGAAATGCAACTTTATCTTACAGAAGTATAACCATTCCAACACTTGCTATGATGAACAGAAGAAATTTCCTGCAGCGGGGTAGTCTTGCTGCAGCAGCCGTTACCGTTGCACCGCTGGCTGCTACTGCGGCACCTGCCAAGCCTGCTTTACGGGTGGGATTTTTATCGGATGTACACGTGAAACCCGGTGCGGTGCCTGAAGAAGGTATGCGCAGGGCATTCCGGCATGTGAATCAGTACAAACCAGGGGTTGATTTCATTATCAATGGTGGTGATGCCATCATGGATGCGTTGAAAGCTTCCAAGGAAAAAGTACAGCAGCAGTGGGATGTGTGGAATGCGGCACTGAAAGCAGCAAACAAACTACCCATCTACCATTGCATCGGCAACCACGATGCCTGGGGCTGGCAGATGACCGAGCCGGAAGTGAGACAGGATCCCTTATTCGATAAAAAATGGGTGCTGAAACAGCATGATATGCCGGAACGTTATTACAGTTTCGATAAAACCAATTGGCGTTTCATTGTACTGGATAGTGCCCAGGAAAACAATGGGGGGTATATTGCCCGTATTGATGAACCCCAGTTTGCCTGGCTGGAAAAAGAACTGCGTGACACACCTGCCGATATGCATATTTGTATTGTGTCGCATATTCCCATCGTGTCTTTTGTATCAGCAGTATTCTCCGATAAAAATGAAGCAAATGGCGACTGGCGTATATCACGTGCTTTATTGCATGTGGATTCGCGGCGTCTGACCGATCTGTTCAAATCATTTCCCAATATCCGCTGCTGTTTAAGCGGACATATACATATGCAGGATGCCGTGAACTACCGCGGTATACAATACTACTGCAATGGTGCGGTGAGTGGTAACTGGTGGGGTGGTCCCTTTAAGGATTTTGCACCGGCGTATGCAGTATTTGAGTTTTTCAAAGACGGTGCGGTTACCCGTACCATGGTGGATTATTAAACCTGCGACCTGATCCAGTTGGCAACTTCCGTAGCCCAAACGCCATGGGTAGTGCCTGAATAATGCAACTGATCAACGGCCAAAGCATTGCTGTCCTGCCCAATCCGGCGGCTATGGGTGGTAATATCGGTATAAGCAATCTGCAGCGCTGTTGTTATTTTTTCGCAAACAGCATTAAACTGGTCAATCTGGTCGTGAATGGCTTGTGCATCCCGGTCTTTGGCAAAAGGGGTTACACCCCAGTCGGGTATCGAAAGCACCATAACACGTTCATACCGGTTACCCGCGAGGTGAACAGCTTTTTTTACGAGGAAGGTAAATTCTTCTTCAAAGTCGGCAATACTTAAACCACGGTACTGGTTATTCACCCCAATGAGTAGGGTTACAAAATCATAATGCTCTTCCAGCCTGGTGTGCAGCAACTGTTCGGCCAGTTCAAAACTGGTCCAGCCCGTGCGGGCAACGATTTCCGGTGCATGGATATGAATACCCTTGCGGCGCAGCTGCTGTACTACCTGGTAGGGAAAGCTTTCGTATAAAGGAACCGATTCCCCTATGGTATAAGAATCACCCAGGGCCAGGTAGGAAAAATTGTGTTTGGTCATATACCCGGTTTAAAAATGTTCTTTCAGTATTTCGTAAAAACGATGCACATCGGTAAAGCTGCAATACAGCGGTGCGGGGGCCACCCGTATCACACCGGGTTCGCGATAATCAACAATAATACCACTGTCAATCATTTTCTGGTGAATGGCTTTGCCCTGCTCCGGAAAATACAGGGATAACTGTGCTCCACGGCTGCTGGCATCTTTCGGTGTAATGATCTCAAAATTCAACCCGGATAATTGCTGCAACAGGAATTCCAGGTATGCTGTGAGTTGCAGGCTCTTGTTTCTTAACCGGTCCATACCCGCCCGCTCAAACTGCTCCAATGAAGCTTTCAATGCCACCATATTAAATACCTGTGAGGTACTAATATTCCAGCCGCTGGCATCTGTTTTGGGATGAAAACCCTTCTCCATTTTAAAGCGGGTCTTTTCATCATTTCCCCACCAGCCCGCCAGTCTGGGTGTATTGGCATCGGATGCATGCCGCTCATGCACGAATACACCACCTACTGCACCCGGACCGGCATTCAGGTATTTATAGCTGCACCACACGGCGAAATCAACCTGCCAGTCGTGCAACTGCATGGGCACATTCCCCGCTACATGGGCCAGGTCGAATGCAGCAATGGCATGCACCTGGTGTGCGGCTTCTGTGATGGCGGCGATATCAAAAAGCTGACCGGTGTAATAATTGATGCCACCGAATAAAACCATGGCCAGTGAATCGGCGTGCGCGCTTATGGTAGCCAGTATATCTTCCGTGCGTAATAATTTCTCACCATCAAGGGGAGCGATCTCTATAATGACTTCATCCGGCTGCAACCCATGGTGCCTGGCCAGTGTTTCCACGGCATACTGATCGGAGGGAAAAGCTCCGGCTTCCATGAGAATCTTGTTGCGCTTTCCGGAAGGACGGTAAAAACTCAGCATCAGCAGGTGCAGGTTAACCGTGAGTGCATTCATGGCCGTGATCTCCTGTACCTGCGCACCCATGATTTTGGCGAGGGTGGGACTGAGGAACTGGTGATAATACAACCAGGGATTGGGGCCGTTGAAATAACCACCTACGGCCAGCTCACGCCAGCTGCCCAACTCGGTTTCAAATGCTGCTGCCGTTGGTTTGGGTTGCAGGCCGAGGGAATTGCCACAGAAATAGATCACATCCTGTCCCGCATGTTGGGGAAAATGAAATTCAGATTTAAAAGAAGCCAGTGCATCTGAGTGATCTGCCTGCGTTGCATATAACCGGTCGGTCGAAAACCTTTCCATACAGCCTTTTTTGTAAAAATAATGGATTCCCGGTAGTCGGCACAGCCATACCAAAGACAAACCGCTTGATCATCTTTGTCGGGTTTGTGATTCATGTATATTGACCGATTTTTTGGGTCAGGCTGATTTTATCTCAATGGTTTACAGTATTTTGACGCTTCCCAAAACAAAACGAAATGAGAATCACATCGCTTTTGCTTTGCCTGCTCATGAGCTTCAGTCTCTCGGCACAGCAACCTGTTACCAAGGCCAATTATGCGCTGGCCGCCCGGTTTTCGCCCAAAAAACTGGAAAAAATGATCTTCAGTACCAGTGTAGACCCGCATTGGCTGAAAAAATCAGATCGTTTCTGGTATGTGTATGAAACCACAGAAGGCAAGAAATGGTATATCGTTGATCCGGTGAAAGGGGAGAAGAAACTCTTATTCGATAATGCCGACCTGGCTGCCAAAATTACGCGTATTGTAAAAGATCCTTTCGATGCGCAACACCTGGGGCTGGACAGTATGCGGTTCATCAAAGATGAAAACTGGATACAGTTTGAAGTGAAGAGCACTGAAGAAGTGGAGAAGAAAGACAGTACCGCCAAAAAAGGCACACCCCCTGTTAAAGAGAAAAAAACATTCTATTTCGAATACAATCTGCAAACCGGAGAACTAACAGAACTGAACGATTTCAAAAAGCCCAAACGCAAACCCAGCTGGGCTTCCATTTCACCCGATGGCAATACCATTGTATTCGGCCGGCAGTTCAATCTCTGGTGGATGGATAAAGCCAACTACGAGAAAGCGCTGAAGAATGAAGACGATTCCACCATTGTAGAACACCGCCTCACCAGTGACGGGGTGTATGGATTCGCGTATACCAATGATGGTCGCGTGTACAGCAATGGTGAATCCGATGATGTACGGGAGAAAAACAAGGATAAACGCAAAAACGTAGGTGTATTCTGGTCGCCCGATTCCAAACATTTTGTCATCAATCGTCAGGATGCCCGCAAAGTAAAAGACTTATGGGTGATCAACAGCGTGGCCAGTCCACGCCCCACGATTGAGACCTATAAATACTGGATGCCCGGTGAAAAAGAATCGGCTACCGAATACCTCTACCTGTTCGACCTTACTACACAGAGTGGCAAGTCGCTGAACGTATCGCAGTTCAAAGACCAGTCTGTTTCCATCTGGGCCGATCCCGGGAAAGTAAATACCCGTGATGATGACTACCGCCCCTTACAGTGGCTGGGAACCAACGATAAATTCTATTTCACCCGCACCAGCCGCGATCAGAAACGCATTGATGTATGTGTGGCTGATGCCAATACCGGTGAAGTAAAAGCCCTGGTGGAGGAACGCTTCAATTCATTTATTGAAATCAACCGGATCGGACTCATTAATGGGGGCAAGGAATTTATTCACTGGAGTGAGCGTGATGGCTGGGCACATCTCTACCTCTATGATGGCGATGGTAAACTGAAGAACCAGATCACAACCGGTGCTTTCCATTGTGAAGATATACTGGGGATCGATGAAGCCAAACGCGTACTGTATTTCTCTGCCAATGGGCGCGAAGCAAATGAAGATCCCTATTATCTCCATGCCTACCGTGTAAACTTCGATGGTACGGGATTGAAACTGCTGAACCCCGGCGATTTTGATCACGCTATGCGTATGAACGATGGTAAGTCTTTCTTCGTGGATAATTTCTCCCGCGTGAATACCGTTCCTAAATCTGTACTCTATGCCGCCGATGGACGCAAGATCATGGAGCTGGAAACAGCCGATTTCAGTTCGCTCTTCGCGGCAGGGTATAAATTCCCGGAGACCTTTAAGGTAAAAGCAGATGATGGCATCACCGATATCTATGGTGTGATGTATAAACCCTTTGATTTCGACAGCACCCGCAAATACCCGCTCATTGAGTACGTTTACCCCGGCCCGCAGACCGAAGCGGTGAATAAAGCATTTGGCCGAGGTTTTGATCGTACCGACCGTCTCGCACAGATGGGCTTTGTGGTGATCACCCTGGGTAACCGCGGCGGACATCCTGCCCGCAGCAAGTGGTACCACAATTTTGGTTATGGTAACCTGCGCGATTATGGCCTGGCCGATAAAAAAGCCGCTGCCGAACAACTGGCCGATCGCTTTAAATTCATCGACATCAACCGTGTGGGTATCCATGGTCACTCCGGTGGTGGTTTCATGAGCACTGCTGCCATGCTGGTGTATCCCGATTTCTTCAAAGTAGCCGTATCCTCTGCCGGTAACCACGATAATGCCGTGTACAACCGCTGGTGGAGTGAGCAACACCATGGCGTGAAAGAAGTCATCGGCGATAAAGGCGATACCTCATTTGTGTACAGCATTGAAAAGAATCCCGATCTGGCTAAAAACCTGAAAGGACACCTCATGCTGTCCCATGGCGATATCGATAATAACGTACACCCTGCCAACAGCATCCGCATGGCCAATGCCCTGATCCGTGCCAATAAACGCTTCGACCTGGTTTACCTGCCCGGACAACGCCATGGTTATGGCGACATGACCGAATACTTTTTCTGGCGCCAGGCCGACTATTTCGCAGAGCACTTGCTGGGCGATAAAACTGGTCGTACAGAAACCGATATGGAAGAAATGAACCGGGATATTGAGCAGAATGGAAGAGCAGGAAGGAGGAATTAAGATGTTTGATTCTTTGATGTTTGATTTTTTGATTTTCAGTTACTATCAGCTGTAAATCATGGGGATTTAAATACCCACTATTCACAAAAAGGTCCGCAGGAGCCCCCTGCGGGCCTTTTTTATGGTATTAACTGGCTTATAATAAGCACGAATCGGTATAAAACTGGTATATAGTCCGATATAAGCCGCCTTTTAATATATGCGGCTCAAAGGCGGCTTAGACTGGTTGGAGGCATGGGATTGGGTAGGGGTTGTTTTATTCAAAATAATTGCTATATTAGAGTTCCCCCGGTTTATTACTCGTAATCTAAGTCTGCTGTTGGATTATCCGATGGCCAAAAAATGATTGATGTTTAAGAAACTATTCAAAAAAACGGAACCACAACCGGTAGAAGTGCGGGGAAAAACCCTGGTATGTACCCATTGCAAAAATGAGTTGTTCTGGATTCGCAGGGCTCAGTTAAACCGTTCTGTCAGCAGTTTTTTGGGACTGGATTGGGCCGACCGCTCCGCCACCTGTTTTGTGTGTTCGGAGTGTACGAAGATTGAGTGGTTTTTGGGGTAGGCATTGTGAATGGCTCAATTCAATAATCTGTGCATCTGTGGCTAATTTTTTCAGCCACAGATGCACAGATTATATTACTGTTGTAGATTGAGGTGCAAAACGATTTGCGATGCATATTTTACTGACTGTTGATGCAAAAGACTTTCCAATAATCCATGAACATCCTCTTCCATCTCTCTACTTCCATTCCCCTAACTGTATTGGTACTGCAAGAGAAAACTGTTGCTGTTAACAGGGTGGGTAAGGTGTTGTTGATTTTTATATTGGGTATTGCCATGCATGGGGTTTTGGATGCGGTCCCGCATTGTTATCCTATACCCGCTGAGTGGGATGCTATTGCTGGACTGGGACTGATGGTGGTATTATTTATGCTGGTCAACCGGTCGTATCGTTTGATGGTTATGGCAGCCATGGCAGGCACCATATTCCCTGATCTGGTTGATCATGCAACGGCCATTATCAATCACCGTTTGGGTTGGCAGTTGCCGGTATGGGATAAATTGTTTCCCTGGCATTGGAAAACCTATTCCGGTTCGTTATATAACCAGGATTGCAGTCTGTCTGCACTGTATCATATAATTCTTATTATGCTGGTTTTATTTGTCTGCTGGTGGCGGAGAAATGTATTGTGGTTACTATTCGGCCGGTAATTGTTTAGCCACTGATGTGCGATTAAATAATCACTTCAGTGGTTTTCTGTGAGCTCAGTGGCAATCTCATTTGTCATCATTATGTATTGTTGGTCCGGCGACGCAGCAATGGCAATATTATGAGGTATTTCTATTAAAAAAAATCTGTGCATCTGTGGCTGAATTTCAGCCACAGATGCACAGATTAACTACTTTTCAAGTACATTTTCAAACCAAAAACAATAAACCAAAAACATCTAATATCTGCCATCTGAGATATTACATCTTATATGGCTTTATTGTGCTAATTCCCTTTTCACTCCCTCAAATGTCATCTTAACTTTCTGAATGCTTCCGTCCGGGTTAAAATACATCCGGTCGATGCAGGTTACCCGATGGTCGCGGTCGAGATTGGGAATGGGGCGGCGGTGATAAACGATATACCATTCGTCCGTTCCGGGAATATTGATCACGGAATGATGACCCGCCCCCGTAGCAATACTGGAGTCGGCTTCGAGAATGGTCGCTTCTCTTTCAAAGGGACCCATCAGGTTATCAGAGCGGGCATACGCTACTTTATAACTGCCATTGGTCCAACCGCCTTCCGACCACATGAGGTAATAAGTACCCTTACGGATAAACATTGTAGGACCTTCCACATACCCTTTTGGTGTGATTTCGCGTACGGTATCGCCATTGGGGAAGGGGATGAGGGCCGTAAAATCACTATTCAATCTGGCAATATTGCAGCGTCCCCATCCGCCGTAAAGGATATAGTATTGGCCATCTTTGTCATGGAATACATATTGGTCGATCGGCTGGGCATCGTTGTAAAACTGGTTGATGAGTGGTTTGCCTAAATGGTCTTTATAAGGCCCTTCGGGTTGGGATGCTACGGCAATGCCAATGCCGCCATTGTGATCATCGGCTTTGCCATTTCTTTTTTTGCTCTGTATATCATTGGCGGAGAAGAATAAATAATACTGCTGATCTTTCTGTACAATGGCTGGTGCCCACATGGCCATATAAGCCCATTTGATGATGCTGGTATCAATGATGCGAGCATGTTTTTTCCAGTTCACCATATCCTTCGAAGAAAAAGCATCCAGGAAAACCTGGTCTTTGTACTTGGCTGAATAAGTAGGAAATATCCAGTACTGTTTATTCAAAATAACCCCTTCCGGATCGGCATACCAACCCTCAATAACCGGATTGCCCGGCTGTTTATGCTGTGCAGAAATGGTTGAAGCTGCTAGTAAGAGTAATACTATTAATGAGCTGAGGCGGTCCATATGCATATCTGATTGTTAGCTGCTGGTTACAAGAAGTAGGTAGGTTAAAATCAAAAGTCAAAAATCAAAAGTCAAAAAAATCAAAGATCTGACTTCTGCCATCTGCCATCACAAATTCTCCCCCACATATTCTTTTTCACTTTTCGCAATTACCAATGTAGCAACCCCATTGCCAATGATATTGGTGAGGGCGCGGGCTTCGCTCATGAATTTATCGACACCCAATAAAAATGCCAGTCCTTCAACAGGTATTTTATGGATCGCCGTGAGGGTGGATGCCAGTACAATGAATCCACTACCCGTAACACCTGCTGCTCCCTTGGATGTGAGCATGAGTATGAGCAATATGGTGAGCAGTTCACCCGCACTGAGGTGTACATTGTACAACTGTGCCAGGAAAATGGCTGCCATGGATAAATAAATAGATGTGCCATCGAGGTTGAAAGAATAGCCGGTGGGTATAACCAGTCCCACCACCGATTTACTGCAACCCATTTTTTCCAGCTTACGCATGATGGAGGGCAGGGCTGCTTCTGAAGATGAAGTGCCCAGTACAATCAACAGTTCTTCTTTGATGTTTTTGAGAAACGACCAGATACTGAATTTAAAATAGCGCATGATGCCACCCAGTACCAGGAAGATGAACAGAAACATGGTGAGGTATACACAGCCCATGAGTTTGGCCAGGGGTACCAATGTCTTCAATCCGAATTTACCAATGGTATAAGCCATCCCCCCGAAAGCACCCAGCGGGGCGAGGTACATAACATAACGCAATCCTGTAAACACATAATGCGCCGCGCGGCCGAGGATATGTACCACTTTCAACCGGTGGCGATAATAGTTGAGTGCGATGCCCACAATGATGGCCACCAATAATACTTGCAGGGTTAGGTTTGCGCTGAAGAAATGGGCCCAGTTAAAACTGCCGGCCGCTTTGCCCGTGTATTTGGAAGCATCCTGGATATCCAGCCCCGCCCGGTTGATATGCCCCGGCCTTGCAATCAGCGCCACCACAATGCCAATGGCCAGTGCCAGGGTGGTCACCACTTCAAAATATATGAGTGATTTGATACCAATGCGTCCCACTTTTTTCAGGTTACCAATGCTGCTGATGCCCAGTACAATGGTGAGGAAGATGATGGGGGCGATGAATAGTTTGATGATGTCAACAAATGTTTTCCCAACGATCTCCATCTGCACCGCCGTAGCAGGCGCATAATGTCCGAGTAGTATTCCCGCAATGATGGCAATCAATACATAAAAAGTCAGGTTACGCAGCATCGCCGCGACAAAAGAGCGGGATGGTGGAGCGGTTTCAGGCTGATGCATCAGGGCTTGGGCTGGTTTTGGGTGGGCATACTGGGTTTGCCGGGTACAAAACTGCCGATGGGGGCCGTATACCAGGGCTTGATGGTATAGGCCAAACGACCAGCTTTGATGGCAGGATCTGATTGCAGTAATTGTTCTACTTCAGTTTTTTCCGGGCTGTCGAAAATAAAAATCCCCTGCCAGTCGCCGCCATCGCCAAAGGGACCGGCAACTTTGATCTTGCCTTCATTGTAGAGTCTGCCGATATTGGCGAGATGTCCTTTCTGAATTTCCGCCGCTGTCAGGGAATCCTGGTTTCGGTTAGTGCCCTTGGTCAGTAATACAAACCAGTACCGGCGTATTTGTTCAATAGCAGGTTTTTCTTTGCCGGTGCCCTGGGCAAAAACGGTAGAAGCGCCCAGTAAGCACAGCAACAGCAGCATGATTCTCATAAAAGCAATTTGCTTCTAAGATAAAGAGAATCGGGGAATTCTGGGATGTCAGATCTCGGATGTCAGATCTCGGATGTCAGATATCAGATGTTTGACTTGTCCGCTGTTGTTTGAGCGAAGGTGGGCTACTCACTTTTGACTTTTTTACTTTCCACGGTTTTCCCTACAAGAGCCGCACATTTCCGAAGCTGGTGCTAACCTGCAGTTTGGAGCCGTTGCCACTGCCCAGTTTGCCGGTATAACGATGATTGGGACGGTAACCGATACTGCGGACATTGCCGGTGGTTTCATTGACTTCCTGCAAACGGATATCGCCTTTGCCGGTGGCAATTCCATTATTGGTATTGATATCGTATTCGAGATTTTTGTTTTTCTCCAGGAAAAAATAGAGACTGGAGTGCTGACTTTTCAGATCGATACTTTTAGCCTGGCTGCCCAGCAGCAGATCCACACCATTGCAGAAATTGATTTGCCCCTTGAGGTCGCCGTTGATTTCGGCGATATCAATAACGGAATGCTGGAAAAGGATATCGGTATTGGACAGGGATTGAATATTGGCTTTACCGAATTGAACGGTAATTTTTTTGAGGTTGGACAGCTTGCCACCAGTGAAGCTGCCATGCATGGATACCAATTCTCCCTCACCACTATAATCACCGATGAGCATATTACCAAACATATTCCGGGCATCGAGACGGGCATGAGCGGGAAAGTACACGGTATAGTCGATATGCATTTCACTGCTCTGGTTGCCATTCCAGCCACGGTCTTCATCACCGATCTGGGTTTTAAAGGAAATAGCATCGGCAGCTTTATTGTCCACAATTTTAATGGCTTCCAGCAGTTTCAGTGCATAGTCGTCTTCCATGGCACTCACGGTAATAACGGCATCTACTTTTACTTCGTTTTTGTCCCAGGTTTTCAGCTCCATTTTCCCGAAACTGTTGCGCAGTTGCAGGGTTTCGGTACCGATGGGGTGGGACTGGCTGTAATTTTTTTGCCGGGTAACGCTCCAGCGGGTATTCTGAGCCTGTGCTTGAATACACAGGAAGGCCAATAACAGCAGGGCTGGTATTTTTTTCATGACAGGAATGTTTTATACAGAGAAGAGTAGGGGGATGGCAAAAAGTTGGAAACGGTGATCAAAAAGGTGGATTTGTTTTGATAAGAAAATCGGCACAAAAACACCGGGAGCGGATGGTTAATGTTATTTTTGCCGGAATACCAACGAAATCAAAAAAGACTTATGGCCGCCAGAACAGACCTTTTCCAGTCGCCCGATTACTACCAGGTAGATGCCTTATTAACGGAAGAACACCTCTTGATCCGTGATACGGTACGGAATTATGTGAAAAAGGAAATTTCACCCATTATTGAGGATTATGCCCAACGGGCCGAATTCCCCGAACAGATTGTCCGCCAGATGGGTGAACTGGGTTGTTTTGGCCCCACTGTACCGGAACAATATGGTGGTGGCGGACTGGACTATATCAGTTATGGTCTGATGATGCAGGAACTGGAGCGGGGTGACAGTGGTGTACGGAGTACGGCCAGTGTGCAGGGCAGCCTGGTGATGTATCCCATTTATGCTTATGGTAATGAAGCGCAGCGCAATAAGTACCTGCCCAAACTGGCCAGTGGTGAGTGGCTGGGTTGTTTTGGTCTCACCGAACCCAACCATGGTAGTAACCCTGCCGGTATGCTGACCAATATTAAAGATGCGGGTGATCATGTGATCCTGAATGGAGCGAAAATGTGGATCAGTAATGCGCCATATGCGCAGGTAGCTGTGGTATGGGCCCGCAATGAACAGGATGAGATACAGGGTGTAATTGTAGAGCGGGGTATGGAAGGTTTCAGCACACCCACGACGCATGGCAAATGGAGCCTGCGTGCCAGTGCCACCGGTGAGTTGGTGTTTGACAATGTAAAAGTACCCAAGGAAAATATCCTGCCCAATGTAAAAGGATTAAAAGGACCGCTGGGTTGTTTGACCAAAGCCCGTTATGGGATTGCCTGGGGTGCCCTGGGTGCGGCCATGGATTGTTATGATACCGCTTTACGTTATAGCCAGGAAAGGGTGCAGTTCGATCGTCCGATTGGCGGCTTCCAGTTGCAGCAGAAAAAACTGGCGGAAATGATTACTGAAATTACCAAAGCGCAGTTGCTGGTATGGCGATTGGGGGTTCTGATGAATGAGGGCAAAGCCACGCCCCAGCAGGTGAGTATGGCCAAACGCAATAGTTGTGAAATAGCCACTCAGATTGCCCGTGATGCCCGTCAGATGCTGGGTGGTATGGGTATTACCGGTGAATACAGTATTATGCGACACATGATGAACCTGGAGAGTGTGATTACCTATGAGGGTACACACGATATTCACTTACTGATCACCGGTATGGATGTAACCGGCCTGAATGCTTTTAAATAAACCAGGAACCCATAAGTCAGTATAGCTATGAAAATTTTCCTGATTGGTATGATGGGGGCGGGGAAAACTTACTGGGCCAAAAAGCTGGGAGCCAAATTCAAAACCGGTGGTTATGACCTGGATTACCTGATCAGTTCCCATAAAGAGCGCAGTATTGCAGAAATATTTGAGGAAGAGGGAGAAGCATATTTCCGGAAGACCGAAGCGCAGTTGCTGCGTTGGTTTGGGGAGAAGAAAAAATTCATTCTGGCTACCGGTGGCGGAACACCCTGTTTCCATGAAAATATGAACTGGATGAACCAGCAGGGGGTGACCATCTGGCTGGATGAACCCGTGGATGTGCTGGTGTCCCGTTTACTGCCGCAAAAAGCGGAGCGGCCATTGATCAGCGAGCTGAGCGATGCGGAGTTAACCGGCTTCCTCACCAAGAAGCTGGCTGAAAGAGCGCCATTGTACGGGCAATCGCAGTACCGGCTGCATGGAGAAACCATCAGTGATAAACAACTGAATAAAATCATACAGCAATATGCATAAGGGATACCTGATTACCGCTTCTTTCCTGGGCGCATTGGCCGTTGTACTGGGTGCTTTTGGTGCACACGGTCTCAAAAAAATTGTACCCCAGGAATCGCTGGTCACATTTGATACGGCAGTCCGTTACCAGTTTTACCATGTATTTGCACTGGCATTAACCGGTATCCTGTATGCGCAGGCGGGCAATCCGTTGGTGAAAACAGCGGGTATCCTCTTCATTATTGGCATGTTATTCTTCAGTGGTTCCTTATACCTGCTCACCTATAAAACAGCCACACAGGCTGGCGGGCTGGGTTGGGTAGGACCCATTACCCCCATTGGCGGGGCTTTGCTGGTAGCAGGCTGGGTTTGCCTGGCACTGGGACTGGGAAAGGGGCTGCCCCAGCAATAAGCGTGGAAAACTCCCGCCCCGGGTATCAGTTTTGCACATCTGAACCGGTTGCCGGTTATAGGCCGTGGCAACACTTATATTTGTTACCATGGCAAATCGTTTGAAAAAGAAAACGCCGCCCCCGCCCAATCCGGAAGAGCTGGCTCCAGACAAAGAGCCGGAAGTGACCGTCACCGAAGTGGTGAAAGATGAGCGTACCACGAAAATATTAGGCGCAGTAAGCCTGCTGCTGACCATATTCCTTTTTGTTGCTTTTACCTCTTATCTGTTTACCTGGCAGGAAGACCAGGATAAAGTACACCAGTTTGGTATCCGCATTTTTGCCACGGATGATGTGCGTGTGAGCAATCTGCTGGGTGTACTGGGTGCTTTTGTGGCGCATAATCTTTTCTTTCAGGGCTTTGGCCTGGCGTCTTACCTGTTCTGCAGTTTCTTTTTTGTACTGGGTGTAAACCTGCTCTTTGGTAAAAAAGTATTCAGCCTCGTGCGTAACCTGCGTTATGTAATGGTGGGATTGCTGGTGCTGAGCATGGCTTTTGCTTTTGTGGCCCGTGGCAGCAGTTTTTCCTGGGGTGGTGCAGTGGGTGAATTGCTGAATGCCTGGTTCATTAAATGGATTGGTAATGTAGGTACCGGTGCCTTGCTGGCACTGGCCGTATTCAGTTATATCATCTGGCGCTTCAATCCTGTTTTCAAATTACCCGAATGGAAACTGGGCGGTAAGGAAAAAGATGCCGAAGCATTGGGTGCTCCCTTCACCACGGAAGATGATGAACAACCCGTGATGCAGGAATGGAATGAATCCGGTGAAGAGATTACAGCACCCGAAGATCCGGAAATGCCGCAGAGCCAGAATAAACTCAAGTCCGAACACAAAGGCGTATCCGTGATCCTTCCCCAGGAAGAAGCCGATCCGATGAATGAATTTGATATGGTGGAGAAGGAAGAAGACGAAGAAGAACTGGAGGAGGAAGAGGAGTTCACAGAAGAAGAGGAGGAACAAGAAGAAATCTCTGCTCCGGCACACCAGTCGGTACATGTCATACCCCCGCCTGTCAGTAAAGCAGCGGTGCCCGATAGCGGTCTTGAACTGGAGATCAAAGAAACACCGGAGGAAGCGGAAGAAGAGCCTATTGCCAAACCTGCTCCGGGTAAACTGGGTACTAAATATGATGTAACGCTGGACCTGAAAGATTATAAATACCCGTCGCTGGATTTACTGGAAACACATGGCAGCGAAAAAATTGTACATGATCCCACCGAACTGGAAACGAATAAGAACCAGATCATTGCTACGCTGAAAAACTATGATATCGCCATCCAGCGTATTGCTGCAACCGTAGGCCCTACTGTTACCTTGTATGAAATTGTACCGGCACCGGGTGTGCGCATCAGTCGTATTAAAAACCTGGAAGACGATATTGCCCTGAGTCTTGCGGCCCTGGGTATCCGCATCATTGCTCCCATACCGGGTAAGGGTACCATTGGTATAGAAGTACCCAATGTGCGCAAGAGTGTGGTGAGTATGAAGACCCTGCTGGCCAGTGATAAATTCCAGTCCAGCGCTTATTCTCTGCCCATTGCCATTGGTAAGAAAATCGACAATGAAAACTTTATTGTTGACCTGGCCAGTATGCCACACTTGTTGATGGCGGGTGCAACGGGACAGGGTAAATCGGTTGGATTGAATGCGATACTGGTATCCCTGCTCTATAAAAAACACCCTTCGCAGCTGAAGTTTGTTTTGGTGGATCCCAAGAAAGTGGAACTGAGCCTCTATCGCGTGATTGAAAAACATTTCCTGGCCAAACTGCCGGGCGAGGAAGAATCCATTATTACCGATACCAAGAAAGTTATTTATACCCTCAATGCGCTTTGTATTGAAATGGATAACCGGTACGATCTGCTGAAAGAAGCGGGTTGCCGGAATATCCGCGAATACAATGATAAGTTCACCGCCCGCAAACTGAATCCGGAAAAAGGACACCAGTACCTGCCCTTTATTGTGCTGGTGGTGGATGAGTTTGCCGACCTGATCATGACGGCGGGTAAAGAAGTAGAAATGCCCATAGCGCGACTGGCCCAGTTGGCCCGTGCGGTGGGTATACACCTGATAATTGCTACGCAGCGCCCATCTGTGAATATCATTACCGGTACCATCAAAGCCAATTTCCCGGCACGTATCGCTTTTAAAGTATCCAGTAAAATCGATAGCCGTACCATTCTGGATGCCGGCGGTGCCGAGCAGTTGATTGGTAAGGGGGATATGCTCATCAGTTATAATGGTGAGATCACCCGTTTGCAGTGTGCTTTTGTAGATACCCCTGAAGTGGAAAATGTATGTGAGTTTATTGGCGATCAGCGTGGTTATCCGCAGGCTTTTCTCTTACCGGAATATGTGGATGAGAAAGATATGGAGTCGCGCGGTGATTTTGATGCAAACGACCGCGATCCGCTGTTTGAAGATGCAGCGCGCTTGATTGTTGCGAGCCAGATGGGGTCTACATCCCTGATCCAGCGCCGGATGAAACTGGGGTATAACCGGGCAGGCCGTTTGATGGATCAGCTGGAAGCAGCAGGTGTGGTTGGACCCAACCAGGGCAGCAAGGCCCGGGAGGTCTTATTCAAGACCGATGCCGAGTTGCAGGAATTCCTGGATTCCATGCCCTGAAAACGGGATTTCACCGATAATTAACTGGTAATCATGGCCAATGGCTTAAACTCATCCCTTTAAAACAGGTCATAGAAGTCGAATAACCTATATTTGCGCCCTTAATACAAGACTGATGAATAAAATCTGTACCCTGTTTGCTGTATTATTGTTGAGTGGAGCGGTATCAGCCCAGAATGATCCCAATGCTAAAAAAATCCTGGACGCGGTCAGCGCCAAAGTAAAAAGCTTCAAAACCATCACCGCCAATTTTTCCATTAAGTCGGTTACCAGTAAGGGTAAAAGCAATGGCGTGAAAACCGGTACCATCAGCACCAAGGGGCAGATGTATATGCTGAAAGAAGGCAAGAATGAGATCATTTGCGATGGCAGCAAGACCTATAACTATGATGGCAGTAAAACCATTACCGTATCTGCGGTAGATGAAGCCGGACAAACACTCACGCCCCAGAAAATACTGTCGGGTGCCTATGACAAGGATTTCAGTTATAAACTGATTGGTACTAAGGGCAATTTCAATGAGATTGAACTGAAACCTTTGGATGCCAGGAAGAACTTTTCCAAAGTGACTATTTATGTTGATAAGACCAAGAATATGATTACCAAAGCCGTGAT
>JAACZQ010000084.1 GCA_009996675.1 Chitinophagaceae bacterium | reverse complement strand
CCGCGTAATACATAGTTCACCTGTACAATGGGAGCTTCTTTTCCATCGATATAAGCTTTCCAGCCGCGGTCGTAGAAGATCTCGCTGAATACGGCAAACTGGTTGCTGTTGCTGTTACTGCTGTACAGTATATCGTCGTTATCGTTGTACACCTGCCGTATGCTGGCGGTGGAGTCTGCTACGGGTGTGAAGGGAATACTGCTTTTAAAGGATTCGGCAACAATGGCTGTATCCCTGGCATTGAAATGATCCATGGCTTTCATCACGGCTGCCGGATCTTTTTCAAACTGTATCTGTTTCACAAACCAGGCATGTCCCAATGCATTGGGATTGATCTGCAGGCTGGGTTGTCCGTTTTGTCCGCCCGGTACAATAAAGTATTTCGTGTTCAGCATATCCAGTACCTGCATATTCATGGGCTGTTTGTTCAGCTGGAAATTGATGAGGTCATTGGTGATGCTGAGTTTGGCCGGATGGTAACCGCCTACCGAACGGTGGTGATAGGCTGTAATGGCATCGGTATAAGGATCGGTGGTGAGGTTGAGCACGCGCGCACGGGTGGTATCTTTCAGGATTTCCTGGTCAATGGGTGTGATGGCGAATGCGCCTTCCTGTGCGGCTTCTTTTTCCTGGTAATGTTTTTCACCCAGGTAGCGGTTGCCCACCTGTAAGAGATCACCGGTACTTAATACCAGCAAAGCGCCCAGGGCATAGGCGGCTTTGATTTTTTTCCTGAGGAATAACCACAGTACACTGGCCGCAGCCGCAACCAGTAAGAGGCTGCGCAAGAGATCGGCGCCGAATAAATGCTTGCGGTCTTCTTTCAATACATTGTAGAAGGTATTTACTTCATCCTGGTTACCACCCAGTATCTGACCCAGGAATCCTTTGATCTGATCGTCCTTCCCGGTATAATCGAATGAGAGGTATAATAAAACAGCACCGAGGAAGAATGCTCCTGTGATATACAGGGCTTTTTTCCAGGCAGCAGCAGCTGCTTTTTCATCTTTTTCTTCAAAGAGGAACTGTTGTAATGCCATCACCGACAATAAGGGGAATAATAATTGCGGCAGTATGAGTATGATGCTGGGCGCCCTGAATTTGTTGTAGAGGGGCAGGTTATTGAATATAAAACTGTTGAAAGCTTCAAAATTACTACCCCAGCTCATCAATACGGCCAGTATGCTTACCCCGAGTATCCACCAGCGATGCCAGGTTTTGAGGTATACCATTCCCAGGATGAAAAGAAAACAGATTACGGCTCCCAGGTATACGGGGCCGGATGTCATGGGTTGCGGGCCCCAGTAGGTTGACATATACGAAGCGATCTGCGTGGCCTGTTCTTCCGACACGCCTTTCTCCATGGCTTTTTTAGCAAAGGCTGAACTGCCATCCAGTTCTCCGCCGCTGCTGCCGCCATAGATTCCGGGAACCAGGAAGGTATAGGTTTCGGCCTTACCATAGCTGCCGTAATAAAATGCATAATCAATATCCAGTCCCTTACTTTTTTTGGTCTTGCCGGTAGAGTCCAGCATGATGGAGCCGCCACGGGTAGTGGCTTTGGCATAATCACTGGTGGTGGACAGGTTTACCAGGTTGGGCCCCAGTCCCAGTACACCGCCAACGACTGCCAGTCCCAATGCCATGGCCAGGTGTTTATAGTCTTTGTTTTTGATCCACTGGATCACAAAGCCCAGGGTCATGGCAGCGGCTACGATGAGGAAATAATAGGTTACCTGTAAGTGGTTCATGGCATTGAGCAGGCAGCTGAATAAGGCTGTAAGGGCCAATCCCCACCAGTATTCTTTTTTATAGATCAGCCAGAGTGCGCCCAATAAAGCGGGCAGGTATCCCATGGCCTGCATTTTGGTATCGTGGCCGGCAGAAATGATCACCGGATCATAGGTGGAATAGGCATAGGCCAGTGAGCCCAGTATGCCTATCCAGGGGCGTATGCCGATGACTTGTGTTAAAAAATAGAAGCCCAGGCAGACCAGGATGAAGAAGCCAATGGGTTTGGCTAAAAACAGCATGAAGATCTGGTGGAAGACAATGGGGGAGATGGGGTTACTGGCTTCCAGTGCAATCTGGTAGGCAGGCATACCACCGAAGAGGTTATTGTTCCACAAGGGGAAATGACCATGGGTTTCTTTATACCGGAACAGGTCCTGTGCCATGCCTTTCCAGTGCATCACATCCGACTGTGTGAGTTCCTTACCCTGTAGGGCCGGCTTACAAAAGATTACCGCTACCACCAGAAAAATACCCACGGCGATGGCGTGTGGTAATAAAGATTTCCATTGAAACTGCTTCATGCTTCGTTTTTAATGCTTCGTAGCAAACCTAAGGCAAAAATGTTTGATTTTTACGACCGGATTGATCAATTAGCAGGCATTTGATTGTATTTTGTGATAAACTCCTGAATAACCCATGAAGGGATTATCTTTTCTCTCCCGTTTCGCCTTTATCTGCAACCTCTTGTTTGTTGTTTGTCTGATCATCCGCATGTCCGGATCTTTTGAAGACAACAATGCCGTGGGTGCGGTTGGGGGTACTGTGATCGTGCTGGGCTGGTTTATTGCCCCGGTGATTAATATTGCTGTGAACTTATCTTATGCCTATTACTGGATGCGTAAAAAACCGCTGCCCCTCAGCCGCTGGCTGGCGATCACCAATGTCTTTTTTTTACTGGTACAATTATTCATTCACCTCATACTTCCAGCATGATCACCCATATCCTGCGTGATAAATCCACCAAACTATTCATCAGCATTGCTGCTTTTTTTGTTGCCAATGCGCTGATTGCAGAATGTATTGGTGGTAAAATATTTTCCCTGGAAAAAGTATTTGGCTGGCAGCCGGCCAATATTAATCTCTTTGGCCAGACGGGTCTTTCTTTCAACCTGACCTGCGGGGTATTGCTCTGGCCGCTGGAATTCATCATCACCGATATTGTGAACGAATACTATGGACCCAAAGCCGTACGGCGTATCAGTTATACGGCTGTGGCACTGATCTCTTATGCTTTCATTATGTTTTATGCTGCCATGGAAATACCGCCCGCCGATTTCTGGATCGGTTCGCGGGTAGCAGCCGGTGTACCCAATATGCAGGATGCGTTTGGCAGTATATTCGGACAAGGCATGTGGATCATCCTGGGTAGTTTAACGGCTTTCCTGGTGAGTCAGATTGTAGACGTAACGGTTTTTCACCGCATCAAAAAAGCCACGGGGGAAAAATGGATCTGGTTACGTGCCACCGGCTCCACACTGGTATCGCAATTGGTGGATAGTTTTATTGTTTTATTCATTGCCTTTAAAATCGGTAATGGCTGGAGCTGGAAACTGGTACTGGCTATTTGTGTGGTGAACTATATCTATAAATTCACCATGGCCATCCTGCTTACCCCCGTTATTTATTTGATTGAAGGAAGGATTGAAAAATACCTCGGCCCCGAAACCACCCGCAAAATGAAGTTGGCAGCGATGGGGAAGGAGAGTGAATAGTGAGTGGTGAGTGGTGAGTAGTGAGTGTTTAGGCTGTTGGTAATTTAGGGGTTAGGGGTTAGGGGTTAGGTATGAGGGCTTGTTCGCCTGAGGGGGATGTTAGCCATTAGCTGTTGGCTTTTGGCAGTTGGCTTTTGGCTTTTTGCAAATTAACTGCCAACCCTTAACCATCAACTAAAACCTTTAAAGCGTCAGGCGACACAATAACGGCGTGGGGATATTTACCTTGTCGACCATAACTTCAGCGTAGGTTGACCAACAAGTTCCTGTTAAAACGAAAGGATCCCTCTGCTCTATATCTGACATCTGAAATCTGAGATCTGACATCTAACATCCATCAAGAAATCAAAAATTCAAAGATCAAAAATTCAAAAATTTGCTCTCTCCATTCCTTTTTTCTTTTTCACCATTTCAATAACGATTTTATCAATGGGTAAAGTCATATCCGATGCCTGGATGGTAGCGAGGGGTATCCAGCGGAAGACTTCAGACTCGCCCTGGGGGTCGGCGATTTGTGCGGGGGAGAAATCGAAGGGTTGGGTTTTGACGGGTATTGTGATGGGTTCCCGGGCAATGACTTCGTAATAAATGGAAATGATCTGATCGCGCTGGTTGAATGCGGATAGCTGAAAGAAGTCGGTTGTGTACAGGTGTTCACCAATCTGTACATCCATTCCGGTTTCTTCCTTGAACTCCCGTTGCAGACAATCCCTGGTACCTTCCCCGAATTCCAGTCCCCCACCCGGTAATTTGGTGATATAGGCACCGCGGATGAATTCATCACTCACCAGTATGCGTTGCTCACTGTCCATCAGTATACCATAGACCCGGATATTGAACTGCCCCATACTAAAACCATTTCTTTTTCATGAAATACCAGCTGATCACTACCGCAATGGCAATGGATAAACCAATGGGTATGTAGAAAGAGTAGGGGGAATGGGACCAGGGTATATGATCTACGTTCATGCCATACAAACTGGCTACCATAACCGGCAGGGATAAAATGATGGTGATGGATGTGAGCCGCTTCATCACATTGTTGAGGTTATTGCTGATGATGCTGGCAAATGCATCAAGGGTACTGGTAAGGATATTGGTATAAATATTCGCCATCTCCAATGCCTGGCTGGTATCTACAATCAGGTCATTCAGGAATTCCAGTTCATCGTCATTCAGCCCCAGGAAATTGGTGCGTTCCAGTTTCATCATCAGCATTTCATTGCTGCGTAATGCTGTTACAAAATATACCAGGCTTTTCTGGATACGCATGAGGTTTAATAAGTCAACATTGCTGTTGCTCTGGTATAAACTGGTTTCATACTGGTTGCGGCGGTGGTTGATTTCTTTCAGGAATTCCATGAAATTCTGCACCACTTTCTCAAACACTTTCAGAATCATCATGTTTTTCTTGTCGGGATGGCGCTTCTGAAATGAATTCAGGAATTTCTTGATCGCACCATTATCGAATGAGTTTACGGTGATGATCTGTGTATGGGTAAGGATGATACAGATGGGAATGGTGATGTAAAAAGCATCACTGTCGTTGAATGAATTGTTTTCGGTGGGTGTTTTGATAACCACGAATTTCACCAGGTCTTCCAGTTCATAACGCGGTCTCTCGTCTATATCCAGTGAGTCGCGCAGGAATTCAATGGGAATATCCAGTGTTTCCGACAGATCAATAAATTCTTCCTCTTTAAACGGTGGCACCAGGTTCACCCATACGCCTGTTTCGGGTTTATCGATCTCTACTGTTTGCCCGTTGATATTCTTAAAGTATTGAATCATGCAGTTGTTTTATGTAAGATGTCAGATCTCAGGTGTCAGATCTCAGGTGTCAGATATCAGATATGTTTTTACATCTGCGATCTGATATCCGACATCTAAGATAGTTCTATGTTTCCCTCGAAAACAAAAGTCGCGGGTCCGCATAACCAGATATTTTCAAAGCTTTCGTTTCCGGTTTTATCAAATTCAACGGCCAGGTGTCCGCCCAGTGTTTTGACTTCTACGCGGTTAAATCCCATTTCATTGTGTGCGAAGACCAGTGCTGCTGCGGTAACACCGGTGCCACAGCTGTAGGTTTCGTCTTCCACTCCCCGTTCATAAGTGCGTACGATGATATTGCGGTCGTTGCCTTCTACAAAATTCACGTTGATACCGGCTTCTTCAAAATGTTTGCTGTAACGGATATCGCGGCCTTCCCGGAATACATTCAGGGCCATTACATCCGGTACTGATTTCACATAATGGGGTGAACCCGTATCCAGTACCGAATCGCCATGGTATTCTTCAATACCGGTTACATTTTTCATCCTGAGCCGGATCCATCCGGTATGCTCTTCCAGTTCTGCTTCGTGTTCGCCATCCACTGCCATAAAACGGTAGGTGCTGCGATGGATGCCGCGGTCGTATGCAAAACGGGTCAAACAACGGCCGCCATTACCACACATGGAGCTCTCTCTGCCGTCGGCATTGTAGTATTTCATATCAAAATCATAGCCATCCAGACTGTTCAGCAACATCAATCCATCTGCCCCGATACCAAAGCGCCGGTCGCATAAATGTTTCACCTGCTGCTCCGACAATACCAGCTGCCCCGCACGATTATCCATAATCACGAAGTCGTTGCCGGTACCCTGGTATTTGTAGAACTTGTATTGCATAAAAGATGTCAGATTTCAGATGTCAGATGTCAGATCTTTGATTTTTTGATCTTTGATTTTTTGATTTATCTACCGACCGCGTTTCGCCGTAGCTTTAGCGGTGGCGCAAGCTTCAGCAAAGGAGGAAGTTCGTTTCCCTTGCAGCTCGTAGCTCATAGCTCGTAGCTAAAAACACTCACTACTCACTACTCACCACTCACTATTTCCAGTGTCTTCACAATCAGTTTTTCTACGGCGGCGGCACCGTCTTTGCTGAACTCCTGGCTTACACGGTTGGCTACGATGGCGCTGAGGCTCAGGCAATGGTGACCGAGCAATTTGCCCAGGCCGTAGATGCCACTGGTTTCCATCTCAAAGTTAGTGATCCGGTGGTTGCCAAACTGAAAACCCGTGAGGCGGTCGATCAGTTCCGGATTAACCAGTCCCAGTCGCAGTACCCTTCCCTGTGGTCCGTAGAAACCGGGGCAGGTAACGGTGATGCCGTGTTTGAAGCCGGCGACAAAATGTTTCATCACACTGGCACTGGCAGCGGCAATATAGGGTGTGGCAAATCCTTGTCCGAGTTGGGTTTGTCTGGCAAAGGCGTCGAGTAGCTGTATTTCTTCGTCGTTGGGTTGCTGGCGGTAGAAATTGAGCAGGTTATCGATTCCCAGTCCGTGGGTACTGGCCACAAAGCTATCTACGGGGATATCGGCCTGCAGGGAGCCCGATGTACCTACGCGGATGATGGTGAGTGGGGTATGGGTGGCTTTGATGGTACGGGTATTGAAATCGATATTGGCCAGGGCATCGAGTTCATTGAGTACGATATCGATATTATCGGTACCGATACCGGTAGAGACTACGGAGAGGCGTTTGTTACCGATGCGGCCGGTATGGGTCACGAATTCGCGGTGCTGGAAACGGCCTTCGATGGTGTCGAAGTGTTTACTGACCTCGGCTACCCGGTCGGGATCACCCACGGTAATGATGGTAGAAGCCAGTTCATCCGGGCGGAGGTTGAGGTGATATACGGCGCCACGGGCATTGATGATCAGTTCACTTTCAGCGATGCGACTCATAAGAAATTGATTGTTAGGCTACAAATTTCGGGTTTTCGTATTTAGAATTTTGAAATTCCTTGGATTCCACTATTTTCGCAGCCTGAATTTACTGGTCCTGTGGCCGAGTGGCTAGGCAGAGCTCTGCAAAAGCTCCTACAGCGGTTCGAATCCGCTCGGGACCTCTTCTGGAAAGGATCGCTTTGGCGGTCCTTTTGCATTCCTGGATGGCGGCAGGAGCAAGGGTTGGGTACTGCTTGTTCGCCGATCGCGAACAGCGAACGAGTATATTGAGACCGGAGCGGGGTCTTTGCTTTGGATAATGGGGTGCTGCTTTTTGTATTACCATGATTATTAGCCAATTGTAACAGGGTGCTGGTTATTCGCCGGATGCGAAGTAGGGTATTCCCGTTTGTACCGGGGGGCATTGGTTCGCCGGTCTCCCTTAATGGTGGGGGGGATGGGCAGGCGGTCCGATTGCGTATTATTTACATAATAATCTAATACATAAACCTTTTGTTTTCCATCCTGCAAACGGTTCCGGGTCTTTAATCAAATTTTAATCCCTTTTAAGGCATTCCGGGCAAAAAAACAGATCCAAATAATTTGTTAAACGAATTACTCGTATTACTTTTGACCATCGCATCTTTCCGGATGCTGATCTGTATTTTCCAATATCCACTGAACGATCTGTTCAATTAATCCGATCCCTTTCCTAAGACAAACCTCAGCAGTAAATCAATATCCCCCGGATTTGCTTAAATCCTGTCGAATCCATTCCTGTGTATGCCTCAACAGCACGAAGCGTTTGAAACGTTCGGTGTTGTTAGACATTCATTCAGATCTGAATTGCTAATGAGTATGTTTGTTTTTACCCGTCAACGGTTATTTGCTGTTCTTACTGCTACTTGTCTATTCTTCGTGGGCTTTACTGCCAATGCCCAGACTGCCGGTGCGCTGCAGTTTGATGGTGTGAACGATTATGTAGCTGTTCCTTCCAGTATTAATAACCGCATCAGCGAAAAAATTACTGTGGAAGCCTGGATCAAACCCGATGCCGGTGCGCAGTATACTGTTCAATCGGTAGCGACGACTTCTTCTTATTATATTCCCAACGGGTTTATTTTCCCCCGTACCGATAATAACTGGAATACTATCAGCTTTTACATGCTCTTCAATGGCGATGACCAATGGACCAGCATGAGTGCTTCTTTTCCCAATCCCTATACCTGGCACCACGTAGCAGCCACTTATGATGGCGCTTATATGCGTATTTATGTGGATGGTAACCTGGTAAACTCCATGCCCAAGACCGGAACGGTTACGGTTTATACCAATCCCCTGACCATTGGTAACCACGGTGGTTACAATACCGATGCAGAGGGTCCTGAATATTACAAGGGTTCGATGGATGAGTTCCGCATCTGGAACCGTGCGTTGAGTGAGTGTGAGATCCGTAATAATATGAACTGTCAGATCAGCACCGCACAAACGGGGCTGAATGTGTATTATCAGTTCAACCAGGGCCTGATTGGCGGTGCCAATTTTGCCGAGTCTACTTTAAAAGATTCCCGTCCGAATGTGGTGGTGCCTGAAAATGGTGCCTTGTATAATTTTGACCTGAATGGTGCTACTTCTAACTATGTTGCCGGTAAGGTAACAGGTACCTGTGCGGTGTATGTTCCCCCCACTTTATCGGTGAGCAGCAACGGTCCGTCTCTGGGTACCGGTTCAACCATTCAGTTATCGGCTACTGGTACCGGTACTTTTGTCTGGACAGGTCCGAATGGCTTTAATTCCACCCAGCAGAATCCTTCCATTACCGGTGCGGGTCCGGCTGCTTCGGGTGTGTATACTGTAACTTTAACCACGCCCAGTGGTTGTAAGTTATCGGCCAGTACCACTATTCAGATCGCGCCTGCCGCGGGTGCATTGAACCTGGATGGGGTGAATGATTTTATTTCCATTCCCAATGCTGCCAGTCTGAACCCTGCTGCTGCCATTACACTGGAAGCCTGGATATTCCCTACGGATTCTTTAACACCGGTGCAGAGTGTGGTAGCCAAATCAACCGATATTACCCGCGGTTATATTTTCCCCCGTACCGATGATGGCTGGAAATCTTTCTCTTTCTACCTGAATATTGAAGGTCTGGGCTGGAGAATTATTTCTGCTACTTATGATAAAATCAACCGCTGGAACCATGTGGCTGCTACCTATGATGGTTTCTTCATGAAGATTTACCTGAATGGTGAATTGAAATCCACCCTGGCTGTGGCTGGTAATATTGCCACCAACAGCAATGCGGTTACCATTGGTACGCAGTTGGGTGTGGGCGGCGAATATTTTAAAGGCAATGTGGATGAGATCCGCATCTGGAACCGTGCGCTGGATAAGTGTGAGATTCAAAACAATATGACCTGTGAGCTGGGATTACCCCAGAACGGACTGAGTGCTTATTACCGTTTCAACCAGGGTTTCCAGAATATCAACAATACAAATATTACTACCATTACCGATCTGAGTGGTAATAGTAATACCGGTGCGCTGGTGAATTTTGGGTTGTCTGGTACCAGTTCCAATTTTGTGGCTGGTAAAGCCACCGGCACCTGTAGCGTATTCACCCCCATTACAGTAACGGCTACCTCTAATGGTCCCTTGCTGGAAGTTGGCAGCAGTATTACATTGTCTGCCAGTGGTGGTGGTACCGGAGCGCAGTATTCCTGGACCGGACCGAACAACTTTACTTCCAACCAGGCGAATAATACCATTCCCAATGCCCAGATCATTAACAGTGGTACTTATACGGTATCGCTGAACAATGGTGGTTGTACGGCGATTGCCAGCACCAATGTAACTGTGGCTTTCAAAGCCGGTTCACTGGATCTGGATGGGGTAGATGATGAAGTGGTGGTTCCGCACAGCAGTTCCCTGAATATTAAGAATGAGATTACACTGGAGTCCTGGATCTATCCCACGGATAACAGCAAGAATATGGTGCAGGATGTACTGTGTAAGTCAACCCTGACCAATAATACCGGTTATATCTTCCCTCGTACCAACGACGGTTGGAGAACCCTGTCTTTCTACCTGCACCTGAATGGTCAGTGGAAGATCCTGACCACCCAGGCTTATCCTGGTATCAATAGCTGGCACCATGTGGCAGCTACTTATGATGGTTATTATATGCGTATTTATATTGATGGTGTACTGGAAGCCAAAGAAGAAGCTTCCGGAACCATTACGCAGAACATGAATAACCTGATCATTGGTCGTCAGCCTGGCTTTACCAATGAATTCTATACCGGTAAAGTGGAGGAAGCCCGTGTTTGGAGCCGTGCCCTGAACCAGTGTGAGATCATCAATAACATGAATTGCCAGTTGCAGGCGCAGCAGAGTAATCTGGAAGCTTATTACCAGTTCAACCAGGGTTTTGTGAATGTGAACAATGCCGGTAATACTTCTTTGACTGATGCCAGTGGCAAGAACAATACCGGTACTCTTACCAATTTTGCCCTCCAGGGTGCTACATCCAACTGGGCTGAATTCAAGGTAAATGGTACCTGCTCTACCTATGCTGAGCCTCCGGTAACAGCGCAGGCCAATGGTAGCGTATTTGGTATCGGCAGCACCATACGTTTGTTTGCTTCCGGTGGTACGGCTTATACCTGGACTGGTCCCAATAATTTCCATGAGATCATTCCCGATCCGTTTATTACCAATGCCCAATCGAACAGAACCGGTACTTATACCGTAGAAATTCCCTTTGAACGTTGTACGATTTACCGCAGTCTGCGTTTGACAGTAACACCTTTACCGGCTATTCAGGCCGATGGTAATACCACCATTTGTCCCTCTAATACCGTGAATCTGTCTATCGCCAGTGCCGGTACTGCTTATCAGTGGTATCGCAATGATGTAGCGATTCCTGCTGCTACCAATGCCGTATATGCGGCTGGTCAGACTGGTTCTTATAGTGTAGCGGTAACGGTGAATGGTAATGTGCAGATTTCTGCGCCCATTGATGTTACGGTGGTAGATAACCAGGCCCCTGTGCCCGTGTTGCAGACTTTACCCGTACTGTATGCCAATACACCTGCAGTGATTACTACCCGTCCGCAGGCTACTGATAATTGTCGCGGTACCATACTGGGTACTACACCTGTAACCACATTTACCCAGCCCGGTACTTATACCATCCGCTGGACGTATGATGATAATAATGGCAATAAATCTTACCAGGATCAGGATGTGGTGGTAACCCGTTCAGATGTAACGCCGCCTGTATTGAGTGGTGTACCTGCCAATGCAACGGTGAACTGCAGCAATATTCCGGCTCCTGCCACGGTAACAGCCAATGATGAAGTAGATGGTGCAGTGAGTGTAAGCTTTACCGAGGTTTCTACCCAGGTGGCTGATGTGACTGTACTTGCACATTATGTATATACCATTACCCGTACCTGGACTGCTTCCGATGCCAACGGTAATACGGCATCTGCTACACAAACCCTCAGTGTAACTGATCAGACAGCTCCTGTACTGGGTGCCCTCACCAATATTGTGGTGAATAATACCCCGGGTATGGCGGGTGCGCTGGTAAACTATACGGCTGCCGCTACCGATAATTGTGGTAGTCCGGTGACCATTACCTACAGCATTGCTTCCGGATCATTGTTTGCCCTGGGTACTACTACGGTTGAAGTAACGGCTACCGATCTGGCTGGTAACAGCAGCAGTGGCAGCTTTACCGTGAAAGTGAATGATAATGAGAAACCCGTGATTACGGCTCCGGCCAATATCACCGTGAATACCAATATTGGGGTGAATTATGCCAGCGGACTGAACCTGGGTACGGCTACTGCTACGGATAACAGTGGTGCAGTAACCATCAGTTCTACCACCATTCCGGCTACATTCCCCTTGGGTGTAACTACCATTGTATGGACAGCTACCGATGCTGCCGGCAATTTTGTTACGGCGAATCAAACCATTACCGTGCGTGACCAGGAAGATCCTGTGATTACGGCTCCGGCTAATATTTCCGTGAATACCAACCTGAACCAGGCATTTGCTACACTGCTTTCCCTGGGTACACCGGTTGCCAGCGATAACAGTGGTACGGTAAGTGTGTCCAACAATGCACCTGCACAGTTTGGCATTGGCACAACGACCGTTATCTGGACGGCTACCGATCCTGGTGGCAGAACCGCTACGGCTACCCAATTGATTACTGTAACAGATAACCAGGCTCCAGCGCTCTCTGCCCCCGCAGATATTACGGTAACCACCAATGTCGGTGTGAATTATGCCACCGGTGTGGACCTGGGTACACCTGTTACTTCCGATAACAGCGGTATGGCTGTAAGCCTGATCAATAATATGCCTTCGCAATTGCCATTGGGTGTGAACCGCATTACCTGGAAGGCTACAGACCGTTTTGGTAATTTTACGGAAGGTGTACAACTTGTAACCGTGATTGATGCAGAAGCGCCTGTATTTGGCAGCATCAACAATATTGTGGTTACTGCTCCTTCGGGCGCCAATTCGGTTGCTGGTATTACATTAACAGCGCCCAATGTCAATGATAACGTGGGTGTGGTATTCATTGGTAATAATGCTACCGGTACCACTTATGGTCTGGGTACAACTTCTATTGAGTGGACAGCGAAGGATGCTGCCGGTAATAAGACTACCATTATTCAACTGGTGGTGGTGAAAGACGGTACCGCGCCTGTGCTGAATAACCTGCCTGTTAATATAACAGTAACCTGTGGCGGTATTCCTGTCCCTGCAGCTGTAACGGCAGTGGATAATTATGATCCGTCTGTATCCGTGAACTATAGCGAAAGCAGTACCCGTGCAGCCAGTGCTAATGTAGCCGGTTATTACAACTATGTGATTACCCGTACCTGGACTGCTACCGATGCAGCTGGTAATACCACTACGGCCAAGCAGCTGATCACGGTATCTGATGTAACAGCGCCTGCTTTAACTGTTCCCGGCAATATCACAGCTTCTGCCGGTGCGAACTGTACCGCCAGCGTAAACTTTACTGCCACTGCAGTGGATGCCTGTGGTAGTCCGGTTACCATTACTTACAGTGTGAATCCGGGTACATTTGGTATCGGTACCACTACAGTACAGGTGACTGCCAAAGACGTGAGTGGTAATAGCATTTCCAAAAGCTTTACCGTAACTGTTTCCGATAACCAGCCGCCCAGCATCACTGCTCCGGCAAACGTAACAGCGCTGCTGGGTGCTGTTGTGAATCTGGGTACACCGGTAGTGTCTGATAATTGTGGCAATGTAACCGTAAGCAATAATGCACCTGCTTCATTCCCGCTGGGTGTTACCAGTGTGGTATGGACTGCTACCGATGCAGCTGGTAATACGAACTCTGCTACTCAAACGGTTACCATCACCAATCCGGTGAATAACTGTAGCAGCAATATCACCATCATTCCTGAGAATGATACCTATACCGGTGGTATCGCCAGCAATCTTTACCTGGGTTACGGACCACAAAAAGTAACCCTGAAAGTAAACAGTACCGGTGCTTCTTACTACTTCTACAGCTGGAGAGCGGTGAGTGGTAATGGTAGCCTGAGCAGCAGCAGCAGTTCTGCTCCTGTATTCGCACCCAGCGCGGCCGGCACTTATACTTTTGAAGTACGTGTAACCGGTCTGAATGGCTGTACCAGCACCAGTACGGTAACCATTTGTGTGAAAGATATCCGTGTGAAAGACGGCGATACGAATGATGCTAAATGTGACCATAAATCGCATAAGTCGAAAGATTGTAAACACGGTAAACACAAGCATAAGTATTGTGACCATAAAGCACACAGCAAAGACAAGTGTCCTGATAAGTATGACGATGGCGATGATGATAACGATGAGTGTGATCATAGGTCGCATGACAGCAAGAATTGCAAACACAAAGGACATTATCATACCAGTTGTGATCATAAATCGCATGACAGTAAGACTTGTAAGAACAAGACCGACAAGCATGATGATGATGATTGTGATGGTGATTGCGATCATAAAGGCCACAGTGCTAAAGATTGTAAGCACAATGGACACAAGCATAAAGCCTGTGATCATAAGGGACATAAGGACTACGATTGTCAGAATCACAACGACGACGATGATGATGATAATGAGGGCTACAATAAAGTGTACCTCTGTCACATGCCTCCGGGCAACAGTGGTAACCCGCAGACACTGAGCATTAGTGTGAATGCAGTTGAATCACATCTCCGGAATCATCCGGGTGATAAACTGGGTTCCTGTGCACAGCAGGGTTGTACGGTTACTACGCCGGTAGCATTTAACAACGGAGGCCCTGTATTGCAAACTTCTCCGATCACGGAAGTGGCTGCTAAAACAGAAACTACTGTTAAGGAGCAAACCGATACAGATGCCGACCTGCATGTTACCGTGCTTGGCAACCCCAGTCGCAATGCCTTTACGCTGAAAATACAGAGCAAGCATAACCTGCCTGTACAGATTCGCGTGATGGATATGAATGGCCGTACTGTGGAGGCCAAAGCCAACCAGTTACCCAATAGTAATGTTCAGATTGGTCAGCATTACCAGAGCGGCACTTATTTCGCGGAGATCGTACAAGGTACCCGCAGAAGAGTGGTGCAGCTGATCAAAGTTCAATAAGCTTTAGAACCCCTATGCTCATGAAAACTGAGTTATCCTAAAGAAAACCCCATGAAGGGGCCCTTCCTATCGGAAGGGCTCTTTTTTTTGTGCCTGCTTCCCCCGTGGCTTTATAACTACAAATCGGCCTGAGCGACATATATGCTGCTTGTAGTGTTATCTGTACAATGGCGGCAAATGCTTTACAAATTGCCCCGAAAACTCCGGAATCACGCAGGGCAGGAAAGCATAGATGCGTGTTGGTTACTGTAAAGGCAATGCTGCAGCCGGAAACGGTCGCCGGGTGCATGTAGTACCGCTACTACCGTTTGTTTACCTGCTACTACCTCTAATTCACAATTGTCGTTATTTGCCACCGGCTGCCGCTGCAGTCTCTTAGCATTCAAGATCACGAATCGCAAAGCAGATGCAGTTTATTCAAAAACATACCCGGATATTTAGCAGCAGCAAGCCTGTACAAAAGCTTGTTTGTTGCTTGTTGTTTTGCCTGGGTATGGCTTTTGAACTGCATGCATCGGACAGTTTGGTGAGTGTGGCTGCTGCCCGTCCCCAATTACAGGCATCAGGCAATTGCGTAGGGGCTGAACTCATTGCCAAAAATATCGGCGAAGGATTTCAGTACCTCGTTTGGAAGGCCAATGAAACAGAAGTAAGTCGTGCCTATGCGCCCAGCCGTATGCAAACCGTAGCGGGTGGTGCTGATGGCCGGGGTGCTGCAGATTTCAGTTATCCTGCCGGTATTGCGGTAGATCAGGCCGGTAATATTTATATAGCCGATGAATTCAACCACCGCGTTCAGCGTTGGGTACCTGGTGCTGCTGAAGGGGTAACTGTAGCGGGTGGTCATGGTCAGGGTACAGCCGCCAATCAGCTCAACCACCCCATGGGTGTGGCTGTTGATGCGGCCGGTAATCTGTATATCGCTGATGCTTACAATCACCGTATTCAGCGCTGGGCTCCGGGTGCTCAGGAAGGTGTTACCGTTGCCGGTGGTCTTACCCGGGGTAAAGGAGCGGCTCAGCTCAGTTTTCCGCAGTCGGTTTGCCTCGATGCAGCCGGTAACCTGTATATCGCCGATTATTACAATCACCGTATTCAGCGCTGGGCACCCGGAGCTCAGGAAGGCGTTACCGTTGCCGGTGGTAATGATGCCGGAGATCTGGCCAACCAGTTGAAATATCCCACAGCAGTTCAGCTTGCTGCCGATGGTTCTTTGTATATCGCCGATGCGGCCAATGACCGTATACAACAATGGATCCCCGGTGCCAAAGCTGGTATTACTGTTGCCGGTGGAAATGGCCGTGGCAGTGCTTCCAATCAATTGTATTTCCCTACCGGTATTGTACTGGATGCAAAAGGTGGACTGTATATCGCTGATATTACCAACCAGCGGGTGCAATATTGGCCAGCCGGTGCGAAAGAAGCCATTACGGTAGTAGGTGGTAAGGGACAGGGCTGTAGTCAGGAACAATTCAATTATCCTTTTGGACTGGCCATGAATCAGCGCGATGAATTGTTTGTTACCGATGAATATAACCACCGTGTTCAACGTTTCGCATCTGTTCACCAGGTTCTTGCCATGGAGTTTGGTTTCAAAGCCCAGCGTGCGGGTCGTTATGTTGCCGAACTGGTTTATCAGAATGGCAGTCGCATAACCAGCAATCCCGTTGATATTGCAGCCCTTCCGCAACCCGATCCCATTGTAGGTGATGCGCAGGTTTGTAATGGTGCAGTAATCAGCTACCAGGAAAATCAGGCCGGCAGCTGGTTCAGCAGCGATAGCAGCCTGGCGGTGATTGACCAATTCGGACAAATGATGCCCCTGCGTGCGGGTACGGTGGATATTAGCTTCCGTATGACCAATGAAGCAGGTTGTTCAGCTGTTGTTTCCAAAACTGTGGTGATCAAGCCCCTGCCTGTTATCAATAATATTTTAACCCAAACTGTTTTAGCCAAAGAAGTACAGGGTGCTGCCGGCGAAGGTGCTTTTGATGGCATCACATTGTGTCAGCTTAGCCGTCTTTCCCTCGGTCAGCAGTCCGGGGATGGTTTGTGGCGTATCCAGGATTCTGGTTTGCTGTTGATTCAAAATGGGGAACTGGTTGCCCAACAAACCGGCGAAACCGTATTGCAGTACGTGGTACAGCAGGATGGTTGTGAAGCCCGTGCCGCTCTGCCGGTTCGTATTTTGCCGCTTCCTGCTTTGCCGGTGATTGGTGGATTGAATAAGGTAGTAACCGGACAAACCATCAACCTGCATGCTTCCGTTGCCAATGGCAGCTGGGCATTACAGGATGAGCAGGGTATTGCGCGTATCAATGCAGCCGGACAGGTAACCGGTTTGCGTACCGGTGTTGCGCAGGTGCTGTATACCATTGCTGAAAAGGGTTGCAGCAATACGGCATCACTGCCTTTACTGGTTCAGCCACCGGCACCTGTTGTACGGGATGCGGTTTACCAGTCTGCCCAGCAACCCCGTGAAATAGCGGTATCTGCACAGGTATCGGCCCGTGCCGGTAACAGCCTGGTGTTTTATGCCAGTGGTTTGGCCAATGCCGCTGTGATCAGCGAAAAAGTACTGAACCAGCCAGGTGAGCAAACGCTTTGGGTGAGCCAGGTGGAAAATGGCATCAGCAGTCCGCGTGCACCTTTCAAAGTAACCATCCTGGCCGGCAGCAGTTTTGTTCATGGTATACCGGTGAATACCCAGGAGGGTGGTCTGCGGTTAACCGTACTGGGCAATCCGGTGACGCAATACTTCAGTATCCGTACCAGTAGCACCAGCAGCGCAGCCATCCAATGCCGTGTCATGGATGCCAATGGCCGTATCCTGGAGCAGCAAACAATAACACCGGGCAGTACCTGTCAATTCGGACAACAATACGGTGCCGGTACTTATTATGCAGAATTCATACAACAGGGCAGCCGCCAGGTATTGCCTTTGATCAAACTGGGTGGTAGTGGTCATGCTACTACTTCCAGGACGACTGTTGCCAGCATCCCGCTCTAATACAAACAGCATCTTTTCCGGGGAAATCCTGTAGGTTTGCAGTCCAAATTTTTTCCATGAAATATTCGCAGCAGATTGGCATGCTTGCCGTATTACTGATGGCCGTAGCCTGTTTTTTGCCCTGGAGCATTATTGAGAGCAAACAGTTAACCATTACCGGTATGCAGACCGTGGGTACCAGTTTTGGCCGTCCGGGTTTGTTCCTGCTGATCTTTGGTACTATTGGCTTTATCTTATTCGCCCTGCCCATGATCTGGGCCAAAAGAACCAATGTGTTTGTGAGTGCGCTGATCCTGGCCTGGTCTATTCGTAATTATATACTGGTATCTACCTGTATGTTTGGCGAATGTCCGGTTAAGCAACCGGCTTTATATGTGCTGGTGGTTTGTGCGGTGGTGATTCAGCTGATGTCGTTTTTCCCGCGTATACCTGTTGGTACCAAACAATAATCTTCACCTGATCTGTATAGGAACAAGGCCCGGCACACCCATGATGCCGGGCCTTATTTGTTTATGCTAATACGTTTAACGACTGTTGAATGATGGCTACTGCTTCTGTTATTTGTGTTTGATTGATGAGCAGGGGAGGTGCCAGTCTTATTTTATCGCCGTGGGTGGGTTTGGCGAGCAGGCCATGTTGCATGAGTTCCATGCAGAGGTCCCAGGCGGCTTCGGGGTTGTGGTGTTGTATGACAATGGCATTCAGTAAACCCTTACCACGGACGGTATGAATAAAGGGGGAGTTCAGTCCGGCCAGTGCATCCCTTAATACCTTACCCATGGCTTCGGCATTCTCGGCCATTTTTTCCTCTTTTAATACTGCTAAGGCTTTCATGGCAACAGCGCAGGCCAGGGGATTACCGCCATAGGTAGAACCATGTTCACCGGGTTGTATGCCCAGCATGATTTCATCGTCGGCCAGTACTGCGGAAACGGGCAGTACGCCACCGCTGAGGGCTTTGCCCAGGATCAGGATATCGGGTCTTACGTTTTCGTGATCACAGGCCAGCATTTTACCGGTACGGGCCAGGCCGGTTTGTATTTCATCGGCAATCAGTAATACCTGGTATTCTGTACAGAGGGCACGCACTTTGCTGAGATAACCTTCATCGGGAATAACCACCCCGGCTTCTCCCTGTATGGGTTCTACCATGAATGCCGCTACATGTTTATCCTGGAATGCTTTTTCCAGTGCCTGGGTATCATTGTAGGGGACCAGTTCAAACCCGGGCATATACGGACCAAAACCTTTATAACTGCTGGGGTCTGTGGAGGCAGAGATAGCGGCCAGGGTTCGTCCCCAGAAATTACCATTGGCAAAAACAATTTTGGCCTTGTTTTCCGGAACGCCTTTGCGGGTATAGGCCCAGCGGCGTGCCAGTTTAATGGCTGTTTCACCTCCTTCCACACCGGTATTCATAGGTAATACCTTGTCGTAGCCGAAATACCGGGTGATATAAGCTGCGTATTCACCCAGCAGGTTATTGTGAAAAGCACGGGAGGTTAGGGTTAATTTTTGTGCCTGTTCTATGAGTGTGGCAATGATGGCGGGGTGACAATGGCCCTGGTTCACTGCGGAGTATCCGCTCAGAAAATCCATGTATCGTTTGCCCTCTACGTCCCACAGATAAATACCGGATCCTTTTTCCAGTACTACGGGCAGGGGATGATAATTGTGTGCACCGTATTGTTCTTCCAGCTGCAAGTAAGCAGCCGAACGCGCCGATTGTGTATGCGTTTGCATGACCTAAGATTGAAATGGAGAAAATAACAATGAAATAACCCCCGGCATACCATCAGGGTGCCGGTCAAACAATCAACAGGATGGATGATCCAGGAAATCGAGATTGAGGTGCAGGAAATGCATGTTGCGAATGGTTATCGTTGCTAAGATACGTAAATTTTTGGAATTCCCTTGAAGGGAGTGAGTAGTGAGTAGTCAGTAATGCGTGTTTTGGGCTGTCGGTTTTTAGCTGCTAGCTGCTCGCTTCTAGAAAAAAACAAACCTCCAACTTCTTCGATTTGACATCAATCAAAAAATCAAAGATCAAAAAATCAAAGATTCAATGCTTCCCCCAGTTAATCAGTGCTTTTACTTCCCTGGGAACGGTTCTGATTCTTTCTTTGGAAATATTTTCACCCAGGCGTACGATGATGGTTTTGGTGGAGGGGATCACAATAATGAATTGGCCGAGGATGCCGCGTGCATAAAAAACACCGGGCTCCAGGGGATCCAGCCACCACTGGTAGCCATAATAATCGCAGGCATTGCCCTTGGTGTCCTGGATACCACAGGGACGGATAGAAGCGGCCCAGTAAGCACTATCGATGATGGGGGTACCATTCCATTTACCCGAATCCAGCATGAGTTTACCAATCCGCGCAAAGTCGCGCACATTGGAATTGAAACAGCAATAGGCTTTGATATGACCATTGGGTTTATCGGTGCTCCATAAAGCGGGATGTTCTGCACCCATGGGCTGCCAGAGTTTTTCTGATGCATATTCGCTCAGGGATTTACCCGTGGCTTTTTCCAGTATCAGTCCGAGTAACTGGGTATCCCCGCTTTTGTAATTGTGCAGGGTGCCGGGTTTTTGCACCATATTCACTTTATTGGCAGTCGCATAAGCATCATTGCCATAGTAAATTTCAGAAGTAACCGAAAAGAGATTCATGTACGATTCATTCCAGTCGGTACCGCTGCTCATGGTTAATAGATCAACAATACGTACCGCTTTTTTATCGCCTGCATTGAATTCGGGTATATAATTGCCAACGGGTTCTTCCAGGGATTTGATGGTGCCTTCCCTGAGTGCCACACCAATCAGCAGGCTGGTGATACTTTTGGCCATGGAGAAAGAGCCGGAGAGGGAAGAGTCGTTGTACCCCGACCAGTATTTTTCAAATACGACTTCGTTGTTGCGGATCATCAGCAGTCCTACCGTATGTAAGTCTTCCAGTAATTGGTTGAGTGTGTCGGGATAATTGATCTTATTATAATTCGCTGCTTCTTTCCAGGGCTGTGGCACACCAATGGCCACTGTATTATTCGGAAACTTTTTATAGTCATCAATATTCGCAAAATTGTACCGCACAGCATTGAAGAGAAAAGTTTTCCCGGAGATCAGTGCATAAGCGGAAAAGCCAATCACCACCAATACTATGAACCAGAGCAATCCCTTGAGTACTTTTTTCATGCAGTTGTTTTTTTGTAATATATGAAAAGATGTTGGAAGTTGGATGTCAGATGTCGGATCTCAGATTTCAGATGTTGGATGTTGGAGGTTGGGGGTTGGAAGTTGGGTGGGGGCTTTTACCTCTCCGTTTTCAGCTTTGCCCTTCGCCTCTCAGTTTTTCCCTATTTTCGCTGAAAACGAATTCTCTTGTCACAACCCACTGTTGCTGTTGTTATTCTGAATTACAATGGCAAGCACCATTTGCAGACTTTTTTGCCTTCGGTTTTGGCCAGTCGGTTTACCGGGCTGCGGGTGGTGGTGGCTGATAATGCATCTACGGATGGTTCCATGGAATTGGTAGCGCAGTTATTTCCTTCCGTAGAACGATTATACAATACCCGTAATGAGGGTTTTGCCGGTGGGTATAACTGGGCCCTGTCTCATGTGGAAGCCGATTATTTTGTGTTGCTGAATTCTGATGTGGAAGTGACGCCCGACTGGATCGGACCGGTGATTGCACTGATGGAAACTGATCCTGCCATAGCGGCTTGTCAGCCAAAGGTATTGTCCTATCACCAACCCCATTTATTTGAATATGCCGGTGCTGCCGGCGGCTGGATGGATGTATTGGGTTATCCTTTTTCCCGTGGGCGGGTATTTGATGTTTGCGAAGCTGATGAAGGACAGTACAATGATCCGCAACCGGTGTTCTGGGCAACGGGTGCTGCGATGTTTGTAAGGGCTGCGGTATGGCAGGAAATGGGGGGACTGGATGCCCGTTTTTTTGCGCACCAGGAAGAGATTGATCTTTGCTGGCGGATGCAGTTATCGGGTTACCGCATCATGAGTTGTCCGGCTTCTGTGGTATACCATGTGGGTGGTGGTACCTTACCCCGTGGTGGCCGGAAAGTATACCTGAATTTCCGCAATAATTTACTGATGATGGGGAAGAACCTGCCCCTGGGAGAAAAGCTCTGGAAATTGCCTTTGCGGTTCCTGCTGGATGGTGTGTCGGCCTGGAAGGGTTTGTTAACGGGGGATAAGGGATTTTTTCAGGCTATCGTGAAGGCGCACTGGCATGTGGTGAGAGACTGGATGAGTGGCCGGGCTACACCGGGACCGGTGCATAAAAAGCCTATGAAAAGCTTAGCGGGCGTATATTATGGATCGGTGGTCTGGCAATATTTTATCAGTAAGCGTCAACGGTTTCAAGAAATTATTCAAAGAAAGATTTTATAATAGCAGACACTCCCTTATTTTTGCACTGCAAAACACAATTATGTCACACGATCAACATACTCCCGAAAAAGACTTTACCAAGAACTGGGTAAATTCTTCCCGTTTCCTGTTTTATTTACAGGTGTTTTGTATCATGGCATTTGTACTGGGCGGTTGCTATCGCTTGTACAAGCAGCGTTATAAAGGCAAGCCTGAAGTAGAAGTACAGGGCAGCAGCAAATACACGCCTGAGTACAAATAAAAAATGTAGAAAAAAATTTTGTCAGGAGTTACAGATTCCTATTTTTGCACTCCCGATTTAGTTCTTACAACACCTGCGGAAGTAGCTCATTTGGTAGAGCACGACCTTGCCAAGGTCGGGGTGGCCGGTTCGAGCCCGG
>JAACZQ010000083.1 GCA_009996675.1 Chitinophagaceae bacterium | reverse complement strand
CTGAATTGTGCCGCTCAAATGGATAGCACTCCAACTGCCTGTATTTGTTTTGAAGATTCATTCAATGGAATGATTGCGGCCAAAGCAGCAAGGATGAAATGTGTGGTGGTACCACATGTTTCGCAGCAAAAAGATGAACGCTGGGGCGCGGCTGACCTTAAGTTATCATCCCTCCAGAATTTTGGGGAGTTGCATTTTGGATTGATCCAGTCTTAGTCACATACAACAGAATACCTGCATAAAAAAACACCCTCCATATTGATATGGAGGGTGTTTTTTACTGAATATAATCAATCAGATTAGTTTCTGCTTTTCAGGTTCGGGTGAGGAGCAGGTACGGTATTCGGACCAGCATCTACAGTACCCTGCAGATCAACAGTGTTGGCATCGCCATCCTGACCATAGGTAAAGATGAAACGGTTTTCAGAAACACCTTGTTTTTCAACCAGATATTTGATAACAGCGTTCACGCGATCCCAGCTCAGTTGCTGAGAAGCTTTGCTGGAAGCACCGTAACCAATCACTTTAATGTTACAAGTAGGGTTAGCATTAATGCGGGTAGCAACACCATTCAGGATATTCTGAGCATCTTTAGACAGACGGGCATTACCCTTGAACTGGATGCTGGGCAGGCTACCGATATTGCACTCGGGAGCTTCTTTAGCAGGCTTCATATTGGCAATCATATCCTTGATTTCCTTGCAGCAAGCAGGCTCAGGGCAGTTACCAATACCATCGTTATTTACAGGGAAACACTTCTGAGGAGTCAGCAGTTCCTTGTCTTTGTAATCAGGTACACCATCGCCATCGGTATCTTTAGCGCGGCCATGGCTGTCAACAGGAGCACCGGCAGGTGTGTTGGGTTCCAGATCAAACTGATCAGTTACACCATCACCGTCTGCATCAGGCAGAACCACTTTGGGCATCTTCATGTGCTTGGGAGAGTTCAGCTCGCTGTAAACAAAATTGTTGGGGTTGAGCCACCACAAAGGCTGTACTTTTTTAGAAGTATTACCCAGGTTGATGTTCAGACGTACGCTGGTGAAACCAATGTAGTCATTGCTGTTACCAGCGGCAACACCATCCAGGAAGTCGTAACCGGGAACGGTAAATGTGTACTTATGCTCCAGGCCGATATTCGTTTTGTTGCTCAGCTTGAAAGCAATACCGGCACCCAGGTTCATACCATGGTACAGGGTATATGCTTTTCTGCCGTTTACGGTAGAACCAGCGAAAGTGGTAATTGTACCACGCTGAGAGTTGGCAAACACGGTATTGTCGTTATAGCCATAGAACTGGCTGTAACCACCGGGCTGCTGACCAGTAGCGCTCTTGTACAGAACTTTAGAAGCGTTCAGTGCATATCCAAACAGTACATACACATTTGTTTTGGGATTACCGCGATAGTTGCTGGCGGCATTCAGGGATGTGATCAGATCAACACCCAACTGATAGGTTGTGTTTTTGTACGCAGGACGACCTACGGCTACTTCGAAAGGATTGGGCTCACCTGAATTCCATAAACCGGTTAAACCAGTTCTTACAGAAAAGGTATGGCTCAGTGCTTTACGCAGAGAAACCGTGCTACCGAATCCTAACTTTGATTTAATATCACCAGTAATAGAGGAAGCTCCGATACCGAGACCGAGTTCCCACTGGTTACGGGGCTGAGCTGGATAAGGATACTGATTGTTCATGAACTCATTGTGCTGAGGAAGTTTCTTTACAGAAATCTTGGAAGTGTCCTTCCAGTCCCATCCCCAATCTGTCTGAGCCATTCCAATCGACTGTACCAGTACGATCAGCGCCACTGCTAACATGTTCTTTTTGCTTGCCATAATAAATAATTGTTATTTGATAAGAATATAATAACCCTGTATAAACATTGCAAAATTATACCTTATGAATCAAAAAAGCCAATTTTTCGCTGATTATTAATTGCTCGAGTTATCTATCAATCTTCGTACCAGACTCATTTTATGTACGAAACGCTGCTTCAGAACCGCTTATTGTGCCCTTGTATAATTATATTGCAGGATATTTTATATGGAACTGGCAAAAAAGGTCATATCAGCAGAACTCATTCATTTTGAGTCACATTTCAGGGAAGCCGTGAAAAGCCGGGTGGCCTTGCTGGACCGGATCATGGAATATATTGTAAAAAGAAAGGGTAAACAGCTCCGCCCCATGTTTGTATTACTGAGTGCCCGTATGGGCGGGTCAGTGAACGACAGTACTTACCGGGCCGCTTCCCTGGTTGAATTATTACATACCGCCACCCTGGTACACGACGATGTGGTGGATGATGCCATGGAAAGAAGGGGCTTTTTCTCCATCAATGCCCTCTGGAAAAATAAAATCGCTGTACTGGTCGGGGATTACCTGCTGTCGAAAGGACTACTCCTCTCCCTCAATAACAAAGACCATGAAGTGCTGCGGATCTTATCGGAAGCCGTGCGGCTCATGAGCGAGGGCGAACTCCTGCAGATCGAAAAATCCCGCAACCTCAATCTCCAGGAATCGGTCTATTACGATATCATCAACGGAAAAACCGCTTCTTTATTAGCCTCCGCCTGCGCCGCAGGGGCTTCCACTACCTTTACAGATCCAGCACAAGTGGAAACCATGCGACTCTTTGGTGAAAAAGTAGGAATGGCTTTTCAGATCAAGGACGATCTCTTCGATTATGGTACACAGGACGTGGGTAAACCCACCGGTAATGATATCAAAGAGAAGAAACTAACCCTGCCCCTGATCTATACCTTAAACAACTGTTCACCGGATTTGCGCAGGAAGATTGTGTACATCGTTAAAAACGAGAATACACAAAAAGACAAAGTGCAATTTGTTATTCAGGCCGTGGAAGAAGCTGGTGGCATCCGTTATGCCACTGAAAAAATGCTTGCTTTCCGGGATGAAGCACTGGCACTCCTGCACCAGTTTCCCGATTCACCGGTACGTGCCGCGCTGGAAGAACTGGTACGCTACACAACCGACCGGAAATATTGATGGAAAAAAGATGGAACATACTCGAAGCCGACCAGCATACTACCGCTAACCTGCAGGAAGCGCTTAAAATAAACAAAACCATCTGCCGCATTCTTACCCAGCGGGGGATCGACAGTTTTGATAAAGCCCGTGATTTCTTTCGTCCGCAATTGTCACAGCTCCACGATCCCTGGTTGATGAAAGACATGGATAAAGCTGTGCAACGTATCCAGCAAGCTTTTGAAATCAATGAGAAAATACTGGTTTTCGGAGATTATGATGTAGATGGCACCACTGCCGTTGCTGCCATGTTCCAGTTTATGAACGACCTTTATGGAAATGTTGATTTTTATATCCCACACCGCTACCGCGAAGGTTATGGCATTTCGAAAATAGGTATTGACCATGCCAAAGAAAAAGGATTCTCACTCATTATTTCCCTCGACTGTGGCATCAAATCCGTTGAACTCATACAATATGCCGCCACCCTGGGTATTGATTTTGTTGTCTGCGATCACCACCTGCCCGATAAAATATTACCACCAGCCGTAGCCATACTGAATCCTAAACAGGAAGATTGCCCCTATCCATATAAAGAACTTTGTGGTTGTGGGGTAGGGCTGAAGTTAATGATGGCCCTTTGCCAGAAAATTGGCCTGCCCGATAGTACCTGGCAACAATACCTCGATTTGGTAGCCACTGCCATTGCTGCCGATATTGTGCCCATTACCGGCGAGAACCGTATACTGGCCTGGTATGGGCTCGAAAAAGCCAATACCAATCCCTGTCCGGGTATCAAAGCCCTGATGGACCTGGGTGGTATCCAGAAACGAATGCATATTACCAACCTTGTTTTTGTGATCGCCCCCCGCATTAATGCTGCCGGGCGCATGGATGATGCACGCAAAGCTGTACAGTTATTTATTGAAAAAGACAGCACCCGCGCCAGAAATTTTGCCGAAATGCTGCACAGCGATAATGCAGACCGCCGCGAAGCAGATAGTTCCATTACGGAAGAAGCACTGCGCATGATTGAGCAGGACCCCGAACATATCCATAAAAAATCGACCCTTGTATATCAGGAACACTGGCATAAAGGTGTAGTGGGTATCGTTGCCAGCCGCCTGATTGAAAAATATTACCGACCCACTATTGTATTAACCCGTAGCGGAGATTATGTGGCTGGCAGCGCCCGCAGTGTTGCCGGTTTTAATTTATACGAGGCCATCCATGCCTGCCGGGAACACCTGCTGGGTTATGGTGGTCACTTTGCCGCAGCTGGTATGACCCTGCTTCCGGAACAGGTGACTGCTTTTGCCACAGCTTTTGAAAATGCGGTTTCGGCACAAATCAAACCGGAACAACTGATTCCTGAAATCATCATTGATGCCCCGCTCCAGTTCACTGAAATAAATCCCGGCTTTTTTTCCATCCTCAGTCAAATGGAACCCTTCGGGCCTGAGAATATGCGTCCGGTTTTTATTGCTAAACAGGTACAGGATACCGGATTTTCCAAAATTGTTAAAGAACAGCATATCCGTTTTGTATTGAAACAACAGCAGGTTACTTTCACCGGTATAGGTTTTAATATGGCGGATAAATTCCCGCTGTTACAGCAGCAGCAACCCCTGGATATCGTTTTTACCCTCGATGAAAATGAATGGAACGGAGAAAAAACAATCCAGCTTAAGATGATCGATATCCGTCTCAGTATACCTGCCTAAAAACGAAGTTCCACATCGCCGCCAACCGGGTAACCCGTACAGGTTAATACCCTGCCCGCAGCCAGTTCCTCGTCCAGCAATACTTCATTACGCCACATCCATACAGTTCCACGGATACAGCTTGCTGTACAGGTACCACACTGCCCGCTCTCACAGCTATAAGGAAGATAAACACCTTGTTTGCGTGCCGCCTGCAAAATTGTTTCCGGATATTGAACCCTGATGGCATGCGTTTCTTTACCATGGATAACGACCAAATGTTTATCGGTATCAGGTGGTATGGGTTGCACACGCGGCTTCTCCAGCAAAAATATTTCGCGCCGGATATGTATTGCCGGTACGCCATTACCCTGTAACACCATGGCAATGGTTCGCATGTATTCAAAAGGACCGCATAGGTAAAACAAAGTTTGCTGTGACGAAACCTGTTGTAATACCGACTCAATCATGGGCACATGCAACCTTGCTTCCTGTAATCGCATGGCGTCGCTGTAGAGAAAACGACAATGAAAGCGTTGCGGATAGCGGCTTTGCAGGGCTTCCAGCTCCTGCTGAAAAATAGCAGAACCTTTCGAACGATTGCTGTACAGGAGGTGTATGTTTAGATTCGGATACCTTACCAAACAGGATTTGATAATAGAAAAAACAGGTGTAATACCACTACCTGCGGCAAATAAACAAAGGGCAAAAGTATCGGGAACAGATTCGGGTAAGGTGAAGAAACCCGATGTGCCTGCAGTCAATAGTATATCTCCCGGACGGGCCTCATCTACCAGAAATCTTGAATAACGGCCATTGGCAATCCGTTTCACCGTAATGGTCAGCGGCTCATTGATCCAGGGAGAGGAACTGATGGAATAATTCCTACGCTCTTCCTCCCCCAACTGGTTATGGAAAACAAGGGTCAGGAACTGGCCAGGGAGATACGAAACGGGAAGCCCGTCAACTGCTTCCAGCACAAAGGATTTGGTATCATCTGTTTCTATCCGGATTTCCCGGATCAATAACGACCGGTAAGTAGTAGCACTCATTGCTGCAAAATACTCCGTTTTATCGTCGCGGAATAAAAAAGCGCCCCGATATATGTATCGGGGCGCTTCAGTAAGTAACCAGCTTTTATACTTTAGCAGTTTCACCCTGCATCAGTTCCACACTGCGATTGATAAAATTGGTAAGATCATTCCCCTTCAGTAACCCCTGCGATAACAGTGCCAGGTCGGCCAGGTTACGTACCTGCTTTTGCTGCAAATCACTGTCCCTTTCCTTTAAAAGGGCCTGATAAATGGGATGGTTACCGTTCACCGTGAGCGTAACTTCATCAGGCATTTGTGCATAGAAAGCAGTCATGCCGCCACCCACACCAGCCATATCTTTCATACGACGCATGAACTCGGGACGGGTTGCAATAACCGGGGCGGTATCCGGACTCAGTCCTTTTACTTCTGTGGTCACATGCAGGTCACTGATTTGCAGGGTAAATAGTTCTTTTAATTTTTCAGACTCTTCTTTGTTCAATACTGTATCCTGACTTTCCTGCTTATCAATAAGGTTGTCTGCAATATCTGCATCAACCCGAACAAATGCCACCTGCTCCCATTTCATTTCCATGGTATTAATGAAAGCAGCATCTACCAGGGTTTCCATTTTCACCACTACATAGCCCTTGGATTTACAGGCCTGTACGTATGCATCCTGCTGAACGGGGTTGGTTGTATAGAGAATTACCTGCTTCCCTTCTTTATTCTTTTGTGTAGCTTCGGTAGCTGTTTTATATTCTTCCAGGGTATGAAATTTACCATCGGTATCTTCCATCACCAGGAACTTATTGGCTTTCTCCAGGAATTTATCGTCTGTCATCATACCATACTTCACAAACAAACCCAGGCTCTCCCATTTTTCTTCGAAGGAGTTACGCTCATTGCGGAATATCTCTTCCAGTTTGTCCGCTACTTTTTTGGTGATATGACTGTTGATCTTTTTAACGTTGGGATCGCCCTGTAAATAACTTCTGCTTACGTTCAGCGGAATATCCGGGCTATCAATCACCCCATGCAACAGCATTAAAAACTCGGGTACAATATCTTTTACCTCATCTGTTACAAACACCTGGTTGCAATACAATTGGATTTTGTCCTTTTGTATTTCATAACTCTGTTTGATTTTGGGGAAGTAGAGAATCCCGGTAAGATTGAAAGGATAATCTACATTCAGGTGTATCCAGAACAAAGGTGTTTCGCCAAAGGGGTACAACTCACGGTAAAACTGCTCATAATCTTCCTTCGTAAGTTCCGAAGGTTTCCGTACCCAGAGCGGGTTGGTATTATTGATGGCTTTTTCGGCCTCATCTTCTTTTTTCTCCTCACCTGCTACAGAAAAATAAATCGGGATGGGCAGGAAACGACAGAAACGTTCCAGGATACCACGAACCCTTGATGCTTCCAGGAATTCCTCGCTCTCCTCATTTACATGCAATACGATTTTGGTGCCCCTGTTCTGGTAATCGGTCTCATAGAGTTCGAATTCCGGACTACCGTCACAGCTCCAGTATACACCACTGGCATCCCTGAAACTCTTGGTATAAATATCTACTTTACTGCTGACCATGAAGGCGCTGTAGAAACCCAGACCGAAATGACCAATAATATTAGCGTCTTTGTACTTGTTCACGAATTCTTCGGCACCGCTGAATGCTACCTGGTTGATGTATTTATCTACTTCTTCGGCCGTCATCCCTACCCCTTTATCAATGATACTCAGGGTCTTTTCCTTGGGATCCAGCACTACATCAATCCGCAGTTCGCCCAATTCGCCCTTGGCTTCCCCGATAGAAGAAAGGGTTTTTAATTTCTGGCAGGCATCTACCGCATTACTTACCAGTTCCCGTAAAAAAATCTCATGATCACTATATAAAAACTTCTTGATGATGGGGAAAATGTTCTCTGTCTGAACACGTATCTGTCCTTTTTGCATATAAGGGATTTTGGGGCTAACCGATCAAACCCGATACCAAAAGCAGTTGGGCTGTCAGGTTGACAAGTTATGCACATTTTTAAAAATTAATCGACGGATAACAAACAGAAAAACTGTCATATAGACCAGAACCTTACTTTTACTGTCCAAACAAAACTAATTCCTATGAGGAAATTGTACATCGTACGTTTTCTGTCGGCTTTGTCATGCCTTTTTCTGGCCATGACAGGTATGGCCCAAACCATCGGTTGGAATTTCACCGATGCAACGGCCAACCCCTCTGCTACGACCAGTAATATCACCAGTTCTGCGCTTTCTGGCGGGAATAACCTGGGCAATGTTACCCTCGTAACCAATAGCTCTGTTTCTTCCGGTTACACCGGTGCCAGTGGCACTTACAATGCCGGAGCAGCAGCACGTATCGGTTCATTGAATACCGATGCAAGCGGCAGTGCTTACTTTGAGTTTACACTCAGTCCTGCACAAAGCTATCAGTATACTATTACAGCCATCAGTTTTGGTACACGCAGTACTTCCACCGGTGCACAGGCTTATACCATCAGAAGCAGTGCTGATAATTATGGTACTGATTTAGCCACAGGTACCATAACCAATAACAGCAGTTGGACACTGAAAACCCACACCGGCCTGAATATTACCAGGCTGGCTGCTACCACTTACCGCATTTATGGATACAACGGAACTGGTTCACCCGCTTCAGGCACTGCCAACTGGCGGATCGATGATCTTACCATCAGCGTGAGTGCTTCCATACCCAATAATGTAGCCATACTAAGCAGCCTGGTGGTGAATGCAGGCAGTAACACTGTAGCGCTCAACCCGGCCTTTCAGGGTGCGACCACCAGTTATAATGCAACGGTTGACAACCAGGTCAGCAGTGTAACCATTACACCTGCTACAGCTTTCCCCGGTTCTACCATTACCGTCAATGGCAATTCGGTTGCCAGCGGCAGCAATTCAGCACCTGTCTCACTTGCAGTTGGCAACAATACCATTACAGTAGTTGTAACTTCTGCAAACGGACAGGTAACCCAGACCTATACGGTCGTTATTACCCGTTCAACGCCCAGCTTACCCAGTTTAACAGGCAGCAATCTCAATACAAGCTTTGGCACCAAATGTATACAGACCAGCACCATAGGCTCTTTCCAATTGAGTGGTGCTAATCTGGATGGCAGCGATATTGTATTAACTGCTCCGCAGGGGTACAGCCTTTCATTGAATAATAACAGCGGTTTTAATAATACACTTACACTGAACTATACCGGCAACAGTTTAGCAGCAACTACCGTATATGTACTTTTTGCACCTGCAGCTGTTCAATCTTATGCTGGCAATATTGCGGTGAATGGAAGCAATACAACCACCAATATTGCCGTACAGGGGATTGGTGAAAACCGTGTTGCTGCGGTTACCACACAAACCGCAGGCAGTCTTAACTCCTCCGGCGCACTGCTTAAAGCAAATATTACCGATGCCGGTTGTGCTGCTGTTACTGCTTATGGATTTGAATACAGTACCACCAGCGGTTTTACCAATGGTACCGGTACCGTTGTTACCGCCAATAATTTAAACAATAACAATTTCAGTTATCCCCTTTCAGGTCTTCAACCTAATACGCTGTATTATGTAAAGGCATTCGTGAGTACCGGTGCCGGTACCGGTTATGGTGCACAGCAATCTTTCATGACAACAGGAGTTCCGGTTCTTATAGCACAGCAGGATGCACTGGCTTATACACAGAACTTCGACAATATTGCCAGCTGGACCAACGGATTTACATCAGCCAATGGCGCCAATAATTTCGGCCCGGTGCTGGATAATGCTACGGGTACTATTCCCAATGGCATCAAAGTGACCCATGCTACAGATGATTTCTCTACCGGTACTGCCGGTGGTGTGCAAAGAGGAACTACTACCGGTTCGCTGATTCTGCTGGCCACCGGCGGAACCGATAACACCAATGCCACAGCAGTTGATTTATTCCTCGACTTTACCGGCGTGAATGCAGGTACCATTAGTTTCGACTGGGCATCTGTTAACAACAGCACTGGTAACCGCACCGGCTCCTTGCGTGTTTATGGTAGCGTTGATGGCGTTCAGTTCACCGAACTCACTGGCGCTGCGGTACTAAATCTCGTCAATGGAGTACTGTCAAGCGGCTCGGTAAACCATATTGCGTTGCCTGCTTCCTTCAGCAATAGTCCCAATGCACGGCTGCGTTTTTATTATTACAATGGAACAGGAGGCAGTACCGGATCCAGACCCAAAATCAGTATCGACAACCTGGTCGTTCGTGGATATACACCCGGAGATGTAACGCCTCCAGTGGTGAACACACTTTCGCCTGCTACCGGTTCATCTGCTATTACACCGCCTTCCCAGGTTCAGGTTGTATTCAGCGAAGTAGTGATTCCTAATAATGGCAACATCACTGTGCGCAACCTGACCAATGGCACATCGGTTGTATTCCCCATCAATCATCCATCAGTAAGTTTGTCGGGACAGACACTTACCCTGCAAACCGTTTTCCAGGCTTACAAATCGTATGAAATCACGATTGACAATGGTGCACTGAATGATCTGGGTGGAAATGTATTTGCAGGCATTGGCAGTGGCAACTGGACCTTTACCACTGGCGCACCCCCAACCAGTTTTGATTTTAATGATTGTATCAATAACTTACCCGGTGGCTTTACACAATACAGTGTGAGTGGCGCTCAGGTATGGGCTTGTACAACCTTCGGACAAACCGGGAACGGTGTACAGATCAATGGTTTCTCCGGATCTGCACAGGACAACGAAGACTGGTTAATTTCTCCTTCATTTGATTTATCCGGCTACGATTATCCGGTATTACGATTCTCCTCAAGGGTTCGTTTTGCAGGTCCTGCTTTGAAACTGATGGTCTCTACAGATTATACAGGCCTGGGTAATCCGCATGCAGCCACCTGGACCGAAGTGGATGGCCGTTTTGCCGAAGCCGATTCTGATGTATGGACTTTAACCGATCAGTTGGATGTAGCTGCTTTCAAAGCTGCGAATGTACACTTCGCATTTGTGTATACTTCTTCACCTGCACTTGGCGCTGCACGCTGGACATTGGATGATTTCAAGATTTCCAATTCAGCCATCCCTGCTCAACCTGGTTTGAATATTCGTGGTAACAGTTTGAACTTTGACTATATCATTAACGGTCAGTCTTCCGTTGCCAAGACCTTCCTGCTACAGGGATACAATCTTGCCGGCAATGATGTACAAATTCAGGCTCCTGCCGGTTTTGAGATAAGTCTTGATCAGAACCAATACAGTTCTTCCATCCAGATTCCTGCTGCTGTTGCCGGAAATAAAAACACTGTTTATGTTCGTTTCCGTCCGTTGGCTGCTGATCAGAACTATGCAGGTTCAATCACCGCAACCGTATTAAATACCGATGTGCAGGTTCAGGGTATTGCGCTGAGCGGCACTTCACTCCGCACACTGAAAGTAGTGAACTGGAACCTGGAGTGGTTTGGCAGCACAGCGTCGGGATTAGGTCCGAACGACAAAAATCTCCAGCAACAAAACGTACAGCAGGTATTGAGCGCGCTGAATGCAGATGTATATGCACTGGTTGAGATCGTAGATACTTTGCGTTTCAAAAATGTTGTAGATGCCTTACCGGGCAATTATGGATATGTAGTTAATGATTATGGCTCTTATGCCGACAATGTAAACGATCCCGATTATGCCGGTGCGCAAAAAATAGGTTTTATCTATAATAAGGATATTATAAAGAATCTGGGCACCCGCGGTTTACTGAGAACCAGTAACGGCAATGCATTCAACAGCTGGGCCAGCGGACGCTATCCCTTCCTGATGCAAGCGGAAGTAACACTGAATGGGGCCACTTCGCAGGTTGACTTCATTGCGATACACGCCAAAGCCAATACGGGTACTGCTGCAGATAAAATTGAAGGTTATCAGCGCAGGGCTGCGGCGGCGCAAGAATTGAAAGACACACTGGACACTTATTTCGCAGATCGCAAATTTGTTATCCTCGGAGATTTCAATGATGATTTCGACAGGACCATCACTACTGAAATGGCACCTGTTACCATCAGCTCATACAGCAGCATGCTCAACGATCCCAACAACTATAAACCGTTGACATTACCCCTGAGTTTATCCGGCAACCGCTCCACAGTTACATTTACTGATATGATTGACCATGCCATAGCGTCTAATGAGCTGGCTGTGGCATACCTCCCGAATTCGGCCAGTGTATTTACCGATGTATTAAGCCTGATTAACAATTATGGCAATACCACATCGGACCACTTCCCCATTGTTACGCGTTACGACTGGCGTTATTTCAGCAAACCGGTTATCACGATAAGCAATATTAACCTGCCCACGGATCCCGGTGCTTGCGGCAGCAATTATACATTATCGGCTCCGGCTGTAAGTGGGTTTAATGCCATTGCAACCATCAGCAGTAATGCTCCCGGAAATTTCCCCGTGGGAGCTACTACGGTTACCTGGACTGCTACCGATATTTTTGGTAACAGCAGTACACAAGACCAGGTAGTTACTGTCACAGACCTGGTATCATTAGTGTTGCTGCTGCAACAGATGCCTGTGGTATCAGTATCAGTAATCTTGGTACTCCTGTTACGAGCGACAACTGCGGCATTGCCAGTATCAGTAACAATGCTCCGGCATTTTTCCCGGTTGGCACTACGGTAGTGACCTGGACCGTTACCGATATTCACGGTAATGTAACGGATACTGCCAAGCAAACTGTTCGTGTGATTGACAATACAATACCTGTTGTTATCACCAAACCCATTACCATACAATTGGTTAACGGAACTGCCAGCATTAGCGTTGCCGATATCAACAACGGAAGTTCAGATGCCTGTGGCATCAGCAGTTATGTTTTATCGAAGAGCAATTTCGGTTGTAGCGATATCGGTAATAATACCGTAACGCTTACAGTAACAGATATCCATGGCAATAGCAATACTGGTACAGCTACGGTTACCGTGGTTGGCAGCATACCTGTTGCCAGCATTCAGGTAACACCTGCGGAAGCTACATATACCGGTGGCAATCCAAGAATCATTTACCTCGGTTATGGCGCACAGTCAGTAAGCTTACAGGCAACCGCTACAGGCGCCAGTGGTTATACCTATTCCTGGAGCGGGAATGGCAGCCTGAGCCAGACGAATGGATCTACGGTTGTGTTTGCACCAACCAGTGCAGGTACTTACCAGTTTACGGTATTGGTTAACAGCAACAGTGGTTGTACCGCCACCGCATCGGTATCCATCCAGGTAGTTGATGTGCGTGTACCCGGAAGCGGCGGCAAGAAGGTATATGTTTGCCACGACGGATCAACCATTGCCATCAGCACCAATGCAGTAGATGCTCACTTGAGGAACCATGCTACTGATAAACTGGGCAGCTGTGGTCAAACCAACGGCAATGCGGCTATGATCAGTCAGATCCAACTCAATGCCGAAGCTAAAGATGCATTGTCTGTACAAGTACTGCCCAATCCGAGCCGTTCACATTTCACTTTGAAACTACAGAGTACAGTGAATGCACCTGTACAGTTGCGCATTACCGATGCATCCGGCAGAGCCGTTGAAAGCCGTCAGCATCTTTCAGCCAACAGTACTGTTCAGGTAGGACACCAGTTGATTTCCGGTACATACTATGCCGAATTCACGCAGGGTTCGAATCGCAAAGTGGTACAGCTAATCAAGATTAAATAAACCATATTGTTCTGATAAAAGAGCCGCTCCATGGAGCGGCTCTTTTAATTTCCCCAGACCTGTATATCATCCAGGTAAAAACTACTGGTTAGCTTCCCCAATTGTTCAGGCGGGTCATTCCCTTCATACCGGAAAGCGAGGTAAATACGCCCTTTGAGAGAATGCAGACTGATATCACCTGATGGCACCCAGGCAGGACTGAACCCACTCAGGCTCCCTTTGGCAAACTGTGCTGGCAAAACCGTCCATTTGTTTTTCCAGGGTGTGTTACCTCCATCGTACTGTGAAGAAACCAATACCTGCAATATGGCTCCATTATCGAATCCTACTTTAGTTGTAAAACGCAATACTTCATTTGCGGAATGATCAAGATCAATCGGTGGAGAGATCAACCAGGTTATGACAACCGGTTGCCGTGTAGCAAAAGCACCGATTTCTGCATAGCTGTTTTGCGAACTTCTTTTACCCAGGAAATAACGTCCTCCTATTTCTGTAAGGTGTTTCCAGCCAGGCAGCTGCAAAATGCTGTCGGCTTCAACCAGCGAAAAATCTTCCTGTAATAATAGCTTGGGCCCGCTGATCGTGCAGCGCAATCCATTCATTTGCACATCACTGGTATCACGGATCAGTATTTGTTTCTGGGTCCGGAAAACAGTGTAAATACCCGTTACCGATCCATTACCGCGTGGCGTAAGCACCGTAGCGAAACGGGCAAAACCACTGGTACGCAGGTATACATTACCCGGACCGCAGTTTTTAAGTGTGTGACTGACAGCCTGCTGGTTTTGGGCATCTGCGAAGGGTTTGCCCGTATCGGAAGCGGCAAATTCAACTCCGTGTAATGATACCAACATACCTTGCACACTATCGTGTAACTGCAATGGCGTAATTGTTCTGGGTTGAACGATATAATGTCCTGCACTCTTAACAATATACCTGCTGAATAAGGGTTGTGGTATGGCAATCAGTTGCGGAGACAGTGGATCTTTCCGGTCTACTCCTCCACCCAACTGTATCATTCCCGCATAATCGCCCATCCATAATCCACGCAGCTTAACCCATATCTTTTTACCAACGGGAAATTCACGGTATAAAGCATACCCATCCAGACGTAAGGTGATCGCTGCCGATGAATCCTGTATGACAATGGATTTGTAAAAATTATCTTTTTCATCATTGGCTGTAACAACACCTTCAATAATCCAGTCATCCAATATCTTTTCATAGTTATTGGGTAAATGATGCTGTTGCAGGGTCCGGATACTGGTATTTGCTTCCAGCATGGGTCCTGTATATAAGGGTGGTGTTTCCCAGGTTTTGTGGCAGTTCAGGAATAATACAATGCAAAACAATCCGCCAATAGTAAATACTGGTGTTTTCATAGCATAGTTTTATAATCGTAGTGAAATATTAAAGGCATAATTGAATCCGTATGTATAATAAAAACGCGCCGGAAAGCGGTCTGGGTCTTTCTGTACTGTGTCAAAACGCAGTTGTTCATATCCGCCGGAAATAATATCTTGATTGTTCAGGATGTTTTGCAGGCTCAGTGAAACATATATATTCCCGGGTGTGCCGCGATTATTCCTGACCGGAATAGCATAAGCCATCCGTAGATTCAGCATCCAGGCCGGGGGCAACTTAACAGGATCAACCACTGCATGCCATTGATCTGTGCCAGGTAATAAGCCTTCCATCATGGCATAAGTTCTCCGTATGGGATTCCAGGCGATCCAGCGATCATGCCAGAAAGAAGCTTGTACAGTGCATAGAAAATCATACCCTTTTTTATAGGTGAGTGCTGCACCAGTTGCCAGCTGTGGTATACCGGCCACTGGATACTGATGGCTATACACTTCCATCTGATCCAGCACTGAAGCATCGTTATCCTGTGTAACCGTAACCCGCTGCCGGCCGGTATAGTAATATCGGCCCCAGGCCAATGCCATAACATATTCCCAGGATTCGGAGGGAGACCAGCGCAAGCCCATTTCAATGCCCTGGTGTATTTTATTAACGTTACGGATGGCATAGTTCACAAAATTGCGATGGCCATCATGGTAAAAACGCAGCATATCCATCCCATCGCTGAAACGGGTATCGTACATACTGAACCGGAGATGCCAATCGGCTGACTGGTGATGGAAGCCCATTGCCAGGGATTGAATTTTTTCGGACACTTGGCTCGGCTGCTGGTACCCGTGCATGGTTGGTGACAGGTATAACTGATCGAATGATGGAGGTCTTGTTTCAAGAATTGCCTGAACGGATACATGATTCCTTGGATTGAATTTGATATTGATCCCTGTTTTCCACAGATAATTCAACCAATATCCCGTGGCAGAACGCCCAGCCGAAGCTTCAGGAAACAGACCGTTCCGTACAAAGCCTTCCCGGAGGATGGCCGATTCCTGTAGTTGCACCGACTGGTTAAAATCAATCCGTGCCCGGTGATGTGTCCATTGAATCCATATCGCCGACTGTCGGTTGATGGCTGCATAATCATACCCATATCGTTCTCCTGTCCGGATGATTTTATCCGGTTCATCGAGATTAAATTGTCGTGATACCTGATCCCCCGGACCCGCGTCTTCTGCAAACTGGTTCCAGTTCACATGAAAATCGGCTCCGAGTAAATCGGCTGCTATTTTATAATAATGATTCCGTTGCCATTGCCATCGGAATCCTATATCCAATACATGTTGTTTGTGCAGAACCGTATGCAGTGATGCGGTGATGCCCATTTGCATCATGCGGTTGATTTTTTGCTGCAAGAGGTATACCGCCTGTTTACCGGTTAGTGTATCCTGTCCTGCAAACAAAACCAATGGCTGCTGGCGATTGATATCATACAGTCTTTGCCAATTGACCTGCCCCGGGGCATCTGCATCCAACAAAGCCTGCGTTACCGCTGCAGCCAAAGCCGAATCGGTCTGATATCCGGGCAGGTAACGATAATAATCCGGCCTCGGGTCCGCCGCCTGAACCCAATCGACCTGCGAATCCTTCCGATCGCCATAGACCAGTCCCACAGCTGTCATTAACCGGGTTTGCGCGCGTGGCTGATACTCATGTGAGAGCAGACAAACTGGCCTGTGTACACTGGTCATGGCCGCGTTTCTTTTTCGTCCCTGCTGGTATCCCCAATTGGGATTATACCCGCTTCCAAACAGCTCACGCAGGTTATTACTAACCGCAGCCTGTTTGCCGCTTTCCTGCGGAGCACCCATAACGGTTAATGAGAACAGCTGTTTGCGCCAGCTTTTATCAATTGAACAGGCATAACCTCCCCCCAGGAAAGGCACACCGGTATAATATGTTTCAGCAGCATACCTGGCATTCAGTGCAAAAGCAAATGCCCAGCCATGCCGACTGGTTTCCGTAGCATAGGCAAGGGACCATTTATGGGTGAATGTTCTGTTCGACAACACATATCCCATTTGCCATTGTTTCCGCTGGGCGGTAACGCGCATATCCATGGACTGCACACTACCCATACCCCCGGCTCCCAGATCGGTATAACCCATACCCGGCTGCTGGTGTTGACTACGCGTCATTTCATTTAATCCATTCCAGCTTTGCCAGGGAACAGAGCCATCTTCCAGGTTAATCATGCGATAGCCATTGATCCATTGTTGTGATAAAGTACCATCGTACCCTCTTTCACGAAAACGCAGTACGCCGAATTGAAAAGCAGCCAGCTGACTGAAAGCATCACGCGAAGCTTCCAGTGGAATGAATATCATATCCCGGTCGTTATTGCTTCGTTGCTGCTCATCCCATAAAACAACCGGCCAGTCATCCGCCGGAGCCAGTACGGGTTTGAGCAAAAGCGTATCCGTCTTTTTTTTAACTGGAGCCAACCGATAAACCTGTGACCGCAAGGGATAAACCATACCCAAAAGGCAAATACAAAATATCCATTTCAATGCCATCATTTTCATTTTTATCAAAATAGATATGCGGTATCTCCTGTCAAAACGCATCCGAAATTTTTGCGGGAAATACGGTAGCGTTTTGTTGTATTTAGCAGTATGAAAACGATGATAGGGCTCTTACTTCTCCTCTGGCTGAGTGCGAGTCATCCGGGAAGATACCAGGTGGCATTGGTGGGATTCTATAATCTCGAGAACCTGTATGATACGGTAGACAACCCAATGGTAAACGACGATGAGTTCACCCCACGGGGTATCCGCCGGTATACCGCAGCTATTTTCCGCGACAAGCTGGATAAGCTTGCACGGGTGATCAGTACTATGGGGCAGGAATGGGTTAACACAGGTCCGGCGATATTGGGTGTGGCTGAAATAGAAAACGATACCGTGTTACAGTTCCTCATACAACACCCGTTGTTACGCGACAGGGGTTATCACCTGGTGCATGCCGACTCAAAAGACCGGCGGGGTGTAGATGTGGCTTTATTATTTCAGCCGGCTTTTTTTACGCCGTTAAAAGCCGAAAAAATAAAAGTAACCCTTCCCCCTATCCGAAGTCAGGCTGCTTTAACCCGCGATATATTATATGTATCCGGTTTGTTTGATGCCGATACTATACATGTATTCGTGAATCACTGGCCGAGCCGGCGCGGAGGCAGTAGCCGGTCGGCACCCGCGCGGATGATGGCCGCACAAACCCTGCAACGGAAGATAACTGAAATCCATACAGCCAGTCCCGGGGCGCCTGTTATTGTAATGGGTGATTTCAACGATGATCCGACCGACCCTTCCATCACGGAAGGTTTGCAATCCGTGGCCACCCGGGCCGAAACCAGGGCCGGTAAACTATATAATCCATGGACCGAGATGTATCTCAGCGGAATGGGTACGCTGGCACATGGCAATAGCCGGGCTTTATTTGATCAGATTTTATGGAGTGATTACTGGCTGGATAGCACAGCAGGACATTTTTATTATTACCGGGCGCGGATTCACCAGCTGCCCTTTATGGTAGAAGACCGTGGCCGGTTCAGGGGGTACCCTATGCGCAGCTGGAATGGTACCCGGTACCGGGGTGGTTACAGCGATCATTTCCCGGTTTATGTAGTTTTGCTGAAAAAGGCGGATGCCGCTTTCTAAAACAGATCTAAATAACTGATAATCAATACGAATCAAAAAGAAGCGTATTTTCGGTTCTACTACTTCCATAAGTCCCTGCTTTTGCATACCTTTGCAGCCCCAAATCTGTTTTGGCAGATTTTCTCCCAACAAGTGATTGTCGGGGGAATCCACTGGGAAAAAACCAATTAGTTAACCTAAACATTCAAGTAATGAACAATTACGAATTGATGGTGATCTTCACTCCGGTATTGTCTGAAGAAGATTTCAAAGCTTCTCAGAAAAAGTACGAAGATTTCATTGCCGAGAACGGCGGTGCTACCGTACACAGCAATCCCTGGGGTCTGAAATCACTGGCTTACCCGATCCAGAAAAAAACAACTGGTATCTATTGGGTACTCGAGTATTCCGGTCCTTCTGACCTGAACGAAAAGCTGAAAATCCAGCTGCTGCGTGACGAACAGGTAATGCGTCACATGACTACCAAACTCGATAAATACGCCGTCGAGTACAACTACAAGAAAAGAAATGGCGGATTTGCTGTAACTGAAAAAACGGAGGGTTAATCATGGCAAAGAATGAGATCAAATACCTGACCGCGATCAAGCAGGAGAAGCCCAAGAAGAAATTCTGTCGCTTTAAGAAATACGGTATCAAATACGTGGATTACAAAGATGTTGAGTTCCTGAAAAAATTCATCAACGAGCAGGGTAAACTGTTACCCCGTCGTCTGAGCGGTAACTCACTGAAGTATCAGCGTAAAGTATCTGATGCAGTTAAGAAAGCACGCCAGATGGCGCTGTTGCCTTACGTAACGGATCTGTTGAAATAGAAAAGTAAAAACGCAAAAGTCAAAATTTTAAACCTGTTTTGATTTTTGGCTTTTGCGTTTTGAAATATATCCAATTAGTCACCTTCCCTAATCCCGGTATAGCCGGGAGACAGAGATAAAACCTCTGGGCTCTTGGGAACTAAAACAAGAATCATGCAAGTAATTTTAATTCAGGATGTAGATAATCTGGGTGGCCGCAATGAGCTGGTAACCGTAAAAAATGGTTATGCCCGTAACTATCTGATCCCCCGCAAGTTTGCCGTGGAAGCCAATCCTGGTAACCTGAAGCAACTGGAAGAGCGTCTGAAAGTTAAAGCCAAGAAAGAAGCAGCAATGCTGGCTGAGATCAACAAAGTAGTAGAAGTATTGAAATCTGCTCCTGTGAAAATCGGTGCTAAAACCGGTACCAGTGGTAAGATCTTCGGAACTGTTACTTCTCTGCAGATTGCCCGTGCTATCCGTGACCAGAAAGGTTATGAGATTGACCGTAAGCGTATTTCCATTGTGGAAGAAGTGAAAGAACTGGGTGCTTACAAAGCTTCTATTGATTTTGGTAACGGTAATGTTACTGAAATCGACTTTGAAGTAATTGGTGAATAAGCCCTCATTTTCATAAGTTTTGGCCCCGGTTTTCAGTAAAACCGGGGCTTTTTTATGCAAAAAGGCAAAAAAAGCCCCTCAAAGGGGGTATTTTCACAGCTATCCCAGTAAAAAAAATTGCGAATTGCCTAAAATCCCTACCTTCGGAAGTCCAATGACAGTGCTTCCATTTCTCAGAACGTTTTTACGTAAATGTTTCAGGGTTTTTGGTTACTGATTTCTCATTGGTTTTTGATCACTTAATTTTTTTAAAGAACATGAACATTTACGTTGGAAACCTGAACTGGAACATGACCAGTGAAGACCTTCAGAACCTGTTTACTCCCTTTGGTGAAGTAACCAGCGCTAAAATCGTAACCGACAAGTTCAACAATGACCGTAGCAAAGGCTTTGGTTTTGTTGAAATGTCTGACGATGAAGCTGCCCGTACTGCAATCAGCAATCTTCACGACACAGAAGTGCTGGGTCGCAAAATCGTGGTAAATGAATCCACTCCCCGCCCCGAAGGCGAAAGAGGTGGTTTCAAAAAGAAAAGCTTTGGCGGCGGCGGTGGTAACCGTGGTGGTTTTGGCGGTAACCGTGGCGGTGGCGGTGGATACAATCGCGACCGTGGTAACGGTGGTGGTGGTTTTAACAGGTACTAAAATCTCCGCAACCCGAACGATAGTAAGTCCCGCAACAGCGGGACTTTTTTTATGCTGTTCCTGAAATCCGTATTTTGGTAGTATGAATGGAAGAACTGTTATGCATGCGCCTGTGGCCGGTTGTATGCGCTGGGGCAAATGGGGTGCTCAATTTTCCACAGCTCAATACCGCCAAATGATTGATGCCTGTCTCGAACAGGGTATCACTGCTTTCGATCATGCTGATATTTATGGAGATTATACCACCGAAGCAGATTTTGGGGAAGCGTTAAAGGAATCACCGGCACTTCGTGCACAACTCCGGTTGATCAGTAAATGTGGCATTCGCATGGTGGCTGAACAAAGACCATCCCACCAGATCAAATCCTACGACAGCTCCGCACAACACATCATTCAGTCTGTAGAACAGTCGCTCCGGAATTTCGGAACAGACCACCTCGATGTATTACTGATACACCGGCCTGATCCACTGCTCCATCCAGCTGAAGTGGCCAGCGCTGTATCACATTTAAAACAACAGGGTAAAATATTACAGTTTGGTGTTTCTAATTTTCTGCCGCACCAGGTTGATACGCTTGCCGGTCATACCCTCATCGAATACAATCAGGTTGAGATATCCATCATACACCTCAGTGCTTTTGCCAACGGAACCCTGGATAATTGTTTGCAGCATCACATCACTCCCATGGCCTGGGCACCTCTGGGCGGGGGCATTTTTACAGATGATAGTCACCCCCGCTTCCGCAGCATTGTACAAACGGCAACAGCACTGGCAGAAAAGTATGAAACCGGGCTGAATGAAATATTGCTCGCCTGGCTGGGAGCCCATCCCGCTGGTATTTTACCCGTTATTGGAACAACAAAACTTGAAAGATTGATCCAGGCCAAAACCGCTTCGCAACTGAAACTGGAGCGGGAGGATTGGTTCCGGCTGCTGGCAGCTTCCACCGGAGAAGATGTGGCTTAGGCCGATTGGTACAGGGGGAGGGTAATCCGGAAAACAGTGCCCGAACCTTCAGCACTGTGTACCGCTATAGTTCCTTTATGTTCTGCAATGATTTCCTTACAAATGGGCAGGCCTAATCCATAACTGGCTTCTCCGGCAGTACCACTCCGCCCGGTATTACCCGAACGAACAAAGAGTGTGGAGAGTTGTGAAGCAGGTATGCCAATGCCCCGGTCCTGTACCGTTATATAAGCTTCTTTTTCCTGTATGCCGGTTGTAATCAGAATCTCACTGCCATCCGGACTAAATTTTATGGCATTATGTACCAGGTTACTGATTACCCTTTCCATCCGGGCAGCGTTGAGCTCCACCTGGATCAGGGGATCACGGTTTTCCAGTACGATGTGAATGTTTTTTTCAGCAGCTCTTAATTGTAAAATAGGCGACCATTTCCGCAATAAACCAACCAGGTTGGTTGCAGACAGCACATGATTTGCAGCAGGCTGCTGCTCCTGGTGTTCCAGGAGATCATTAATCAGTGTCAGAGAGGCCGTGGTGGACTGATCAATCATTCCAAGGAATACGCGTTGCTCATCCGTGAGATTGGTTTCCTGGTGCATCAGCTTACTCACACCGGTAATATTCAGAATGGGATTTCTTAAGTCGTGTGCCACAGCATTGAGGATGCGTTGCTTTTGTTCTTTTTCCCGCGACACTTCATCAATTGCTTTTTCCAGCTTTGCGAGTGTAGTGAAGTAACTGTCTTTGAAATAGTAAAGACAAAGCACGAATACCAGGAGGGGAAGAAATATTTTCATGGCTGCAGCCAGAATACCACCATCGGTAGCTTCAAATACTTCATAAGGTATATTGCTGATCCGCAGTGTGACAAATGCTGCTATCAGGAGAATACTGAAGAGCATATATTGCCAGAATTTCTCAAAAAGCACCAGGCCGGCCAGCATCATTACGGGAAGTCTGTATTCACTACCATTTTTATAGAGATAAGCAGCAGCAATGGCAATGCCACAAAGAGACAGCAATAGCAGCCCACGAAATCTTTTACCTTTCTGGGTCTGGGAAATACGGAAACCAATCAGGAATATAACGATCTGGCCCAGGTTAAACAGGGCAGGTATCCAGGCCTGCCACTGGATATTTATCAGGAGGGAAACAACAGCAAAAGGACATGCAACCAGCAGGAACAGGTTGAACATGTAGGTCCGTTGCGCATCAACGAAGGGCATGTCAGGTAAAATTCCCGTTATGAGCACCTTTTTCAGTGTGCGCCGGATTTTAAGCATGGATATTTGGAATCATTAGGGATGCACAAAATACATAATAAAAGACGAGGAAAGATTATTCGGTACAGAATCTTTAAAAATCGCCCGAATAACTGTTTTTTACCGGCATTTACTCATCAGGAACAGTTGAACTAAAACATCTTCTCTGCACAAACATTGAGGCTTCAATAAATATCGCAGCCACCTATTCTCCCATCCGCCTGAGGCGGAAAGTACCATCGGCCTTCTTCAATCACGCGGGATTGTATCAAAAAAAAGCCTCACCGTATAAACAGTGAGGCTTCAATAAATATCGCAGCCACCTACTCTCCCATCCGCCTGAGGCGGAAAGTACCATCGGCCTCCTGCAATCACGTGGGATTGTATCAAAAAAAAGCCTCACCGTATAAACAGTGAGGCTTCAATAAATATCGCAGCCACCTACTCTCCCATCCGCCTGAGGCGGAAAGTACCATCGGCCTCCTGCAATCACGTGGGATTGTATCAAAAAAAAGCCTCACCGTATAAACAGTGAGGCTTCAATAAATATCGCAGCCACC
>JAACZQ010000082.1 GCA_009996675.1 Chitinophagaceae bacterium | reverse complement strand
GCATAGTCATTTTCGTTTGAATCAAGGGAAGTAACAGGAAAAATCCAACCTAATCTACTATCCCCAAGTGTACTTTCATACACTTGAAAAATGTCGTTCTCTGCTGTGAGGTATGGGTTTTCAAATAATAAAATATCATAGCGATCAACGTCCCATCCCGAAACAAACGAAGGAATATACTCTACCCTAATTTCGCTACCAGTTGAATCGGACAGTTTAAAAAATTTACCGTCCTCGGTATTGACAAATTCAATCTTATCTAATAAAGAAAGAATCCGTGGAGAAGGAGAATTATCAATTAACTTTATAGGCATAGCCTCATTCTTTTGTCCTTCTTTCGTATTGGCTGTAAGCCTGACTTATTGCTTCCCCAAGTCTTAAATATCCATCGGACTTGTTATCAAATAACTCTCTAAAGAAATAGTGGAAAAACACCCGTTGGTCATTACCAATTTTCTTTGCTATTGAACGCAAATCGTCTAATCTAACAGTTAATGTATTGAAGTCTTCATTAGCATCTGTAGCGACAATTTGCGCTGTCAATGCTTTTATTTCTTCAAGATTTTGAATAGCCTTCAAATCTGTTAATTTCCCAATCGCAGAACCAAATCCAGTCATAACCTGAGATTTATTAAAAATCTTGATTACGTTTTTTGCAAAAGGTGCACCTCCGAGTGTTTTACTCATGACATCCGCATTGTATGTCCACCCATTTCCGAGTTGGTTCATTTTGGCAACAAACGAATTGAAAATCAATACGAATTGAACAAAGAGGTCTTTATTCTGATTCTCAACAGCTAACTTTTCAAGACTTTTAATATTATCGAGAATGTCTGTCCGTTCAATCGTTAAATAATCTCTTTCTAAGTAAGATGTAAATCCATCAATAATATCCTTGAAATTGTATTCACCTAAATTATTCGGGGTATCGTTGTCTATCTGTTTTATCAATCGGACCCCCTCTACGCCATGTTCGATATAATCAGAATAGATTATTTCTATTTGATGTCTGCTAGACATTGGAGTTTGCCCCGTATTTAGGGTTAGCATGCGGTATAAGATCCCCAGTTTATTGATTCCAAGGTATATTTCTATACGCAACGGATGCGCACTTATCTGTTCCAACAATGGGTCGTTCTTATCCTTTAGCTCCTTCAATAAATCTCGAATAGTGTATGTTCTCTGCAACCCGTCTAAGATTAAGAGCTTAGTTTTATTCTCTTTGATTACCTCAATTAATGCCTCATCATTCAAGTTGCGGTCAACTTCCTTTAAACTTAACCCAAGAACGAGTGGAGGAATTACAATTCCTTCCTTTAAATCTGATTTTAAAAGACTGTAAACGGTCCCAGATGTTTTTACTCTTTTTCTTTGAAAAGGATTTTCTTTCAGAATTAAGCTTGCCAATTCATCATACTCACCTAATGTTATATCTATCAATAAGTTTGTAGCATTGATTCTGTTGTCAGTTATTTTGTTTAATATTTTCATTTTCTTCAAATGTTAAAACAGTAATTATTTTGCCGTAGACACAAGTAACTCCCTAATATCAACCTTTAGAAACTTGGAAATTTCATAAAGTGTTTCGACTGAGGGTTGAACCTCGTTAGTACACCAACGAGAAACCGTGGACTCTGTTTTGTCCAGGTGAGCAGCAAGATCCTTACTACTTTGATTCTTTTCAGCAAGGACGGATTTAATCCTGTTGAGGTTTACTTTTGCCATGATGCAATTTTATTGACTTCTCCTGCAAATATCTTAAAATTTTAATTACTTGAAAATCACGACTAAACGACAATAAATTGTATTTTAATGCGCTATAATTTGCATAGAAATATTAATTATTGTAATCTTGTAGCAAGAAATTATTGTCATGGAGCAAGAAGAAAATTTTCAACAATTGGGAAAAAGGCACTTGAAAGTGTATGAAAAGTACATTCCTCGGACATATCACCGGTATGTTGTCTTTCCTGAAATCCGACTTTGTGGCAAGTGGCTTCGTGACATGGGTTTTGACTGTGGACAAAACGTAACGGTTCGACACGAAAAGAATAAAATCATTATCACGGTTGACAACGACAGTAAAACAGACGAGTGAAAATACTGCCGCTAGCAGCGGTTTGGCGCAAGCGGGGTTGACATTCTCCGTTTGACAGATTTTCGTAAATTTGAAGATACGGCTTCGCAAGTAAGTTTGGTGGTAAAATCCCGCCTGCGCCAAGCCGCAAACCGTTGGCAGCAATTTCCCAAAATGACATATCTCAAAGTACCAGATCTGTTTTTCAAACTGAACCCCAATGAGGGAAAGGAGAAATTCACGTTTGGGCCTCTAGCAGAAAATAGGCACTTAACGGTTCATTTTGGAACAAGATCGGGAGTTTTGGATGTCCACTTGAAAAACGAAAGCACTGGAGATTATGAGACAATCTTGCAAATTGAGCACTCCAAAATTATTCAGTTAGTAGAAAAAATAGGAGATGCTTTTCAAACCGAACTACTTAAAGAATTTTCCACGCGCATTAATGTTGGGAAGCTAATAAAGTACAATTGCATTCTTCAAATAGTCTCAGAATCTTCATTACTAGATTTTTTTAAGTCTAATATTGCAAAGACAAAATTCAAACTTCGTAAGAATATTCTTGCGGACGATTTTGACAATATGTTTATTTGGCCTGAAGAAGCAGTGGAGATGAAAGAGCAGGTTTGTTTTGTTGTACACAGAATTCGCAACGGGTTTCCATCACCGAATGGTATTGTCTTTAAACTTAAGGATCCGAAAAATAGTCGAAAATTCATATACATTAAATTTTCGAGAATTCGAGGTCATGTACAAAGACTACTATCGCCGATCATGCCGAATATTTCGAGCGATCAAAGGGATGGTATCGATGCACTTTTAAATATCTTGGACGTATAAAACTGCGGCCAACAATAGCTTTGCAAAAGTTGGGCTGTAGAATATCGCCCATCATCTGTGGGAATTCTAATTGACTTTTGTAATTTGGCTTTAGCTAATCGGGGTTATAGTGCCCAACTGTGTGCTCCGTACAGGCGTAGCCAACAAGAAGATTGCCAGTTCCCCCAAACCTCCAACCAAAAACCCCAAACCAAAAACTATAAACCAAAAACCCCAAACCAACAGCCATCCCCGTTTTTCAAGTCAACGATTTGTGTTTTAGGGAAGAGTCCGAATACCGTGCTGCCTGTGCCTGTCATGGCCGCGAAAACGGCGCCGGCGGCATAGAAGTCTTCCAGGAGGCGGGCAATGGTGGGGTATTGTTGCATGACGGGGGCTTCGAAATCGTTGATGAGTTGATCGCGCCATTGTTCCACCGGTAATGCAATGATTTCCTGTAATGGGGTAATGGGTTGCTGTGGGGTAAGCTGACCAAAAGCCCAGCCCGTGGCCACATGAATGCCTGGGTTTATTAATACGATCTGGTAATCGCTTAAGTCGAGTGACAGGGGCTGGAGTATTTCACCTCTTCCGTAAGCCAGGCAGGGTTTGTTGTGGATGAAAAAGGGACAATCGCTGCCCAGCTGCAGGGCGTACTGCATCAGTTGATCCGTACTGAGTTGTAAACGGCAGCTGGTATTGAGCAGTTGCAGGGCAAAAGCGCCATCGGCACTGCCGCCACCCAGACCGGCGCCCATGGGTATGGCTTTGTGTAAGTGCATGTCAATGCCAGGTAAATCGGGGAAATCCTGTTTGAGCAGTTGCCAGGCTTTCACGCAGAGATTATCGTTCGGATCGCCGGGAACAGCCAGACCGCTGCTTTGCATATGCACGGGGTTGGCAGGATCCTGCTGGTGTTGCGGGATGATTTCCAGTGCATCGCGCAGGCCATAGATGGGCAGGAAAACGGTTTCCAGGTCGTGGTAACCATCGGGTCTTTTCCGGATTACCCGTAAACCCAGGTTGATCTTGGCATTGGGGAACAGGATCATGCAGATTGGCTGGGGCTATGGGTGAAGGAATAAAAGCGCTTTATTTTCTTTTATTGATCTCATCGCGGATGGCGATGGCACGGATATAATCCTCATGTTCCAGCACATCATTGAGCAGGGTTTGCAATTCCTCCAGGCTCATGGCGCTGAGGTCTTCCTGGCTGCCACTGGTGACAGGCTCTTCCACACCCACGGCTTCTTTTTTGGTCTTTTTGGAACCGTCTTCCATCAGGATACCCGCATTTTCCAGGATATGTTCGTAGGTATAAATGGGGCAGCCGAAGCGTACGGCCAATGCCAGGGCATCACTGGTGCGGCTGTCGATCTCCACGGTATCGTGATCGGTATAACAAACCAGTTTGGAGTAGAAAATACCTTCCTGTAAATCGCTGATGATGATTTCCTGTAACTCTACGTTAAAGGCATTCATGAAATTTTTCATCAGGTCATGGGTTAGGGGTCGGCTGGGCTGCATGTGCTCCAACGCTACCGCAATGGCCTGAGCTTCAAATCCGCCGATGACGATGGGTAATCGGCGCAGTCCGTTCGTTTCTCCCAATACCACCGCATAAGAATGTGTTTGGGTAATACTGTGGGAGAGGGCTACTATTTCCAGTTCTATCTTTTTCATAGACCCCACGAAAATAAACCAAAATGGGCATATTCATTCCACCAATACAGGGTGGGAACCCCGGTGGTCAGGAATCCTACCGTTTGCGCAGGTAGCGGTCGAAGTAAAATGTACCCAGGGGCAGGAAGGCTGCCACCCAGGATGCCAGTAATAGCTGCCAGGACCATTGCTGTAAACGGTACATGGCTAGGGACAGCAGCAGATAGGTGATGAAGAGCAGTCCATGTATCCACCCGGTATACAGCACCACTTCGGGTATGCCGGCCAGGTATTTCAGCGGCATGGCAATGATTAAAAGGACTAAGAGGGAAATGCCTTCTGCATAACCTATCCAGTGAAACTGCCGGGCGGTATTGGTCTGTGACATGGCCCTAAAATTACGTGATTATTGATCCGGATTTGCATGCGGGTGAAAGTTGTACTTTGCATACAAAACCTACCTGTTATGCCACTGATAGAACTGGCCGGAATTACCCCCAAGGAAATAGTACCCGGTTACGAAGCCCGGTTTATTCATACCGCCAACATGACTTTCTCTTACCTGGATGTGAAAGCAGGCGCGGCCCTGAAAGAACATAGTCACCCACATGAACAGGTTGCCCATGTACTGGAAGGTGAGTTTGAACTAACCCTCGACGGAGAACCCCTGCGTTTTGGTCCGGGTACCGTGATTGTCATTCCTTCCCATGTGAAACATGCGGGGCTGGCGATTACCGACTGTAAGCTGCTGGATGTATTTTACCCGGTACGGGATGATTATTTTGCACTCTCACAAAACAGCTGATCATGCAACTGGATCTTACCAAAAAAACAGCCCTGGTTTGCGGGGCATCCCAGGGGCTCGGTGCTGCCGTTGCCCGTGAGCTGGCACAGCTGGGTGCTCATGTGATCCTGCTCGCCCGTCAGGAAGACAACCTGAAGGCGGTATTTCAATCGCTGGATACCTCCCTGCGGCAACAACACCATTACCTGGTAGCCGATACCCAGTATCCGCTGCAGCTGCAGGAAAAACTGCAGGAACTGTTACCGCATACCGGCCCGGTGCATATCCTGGTGAATAATTCCGGTGGCCCTGCTTCGGGGCCGCTTATTGATACCGATATTCAGGCATTGGAGCTGGCTTTCCGTTCCCATTTAATCACCGCGCACTTGCTGGCGCAGACACTGGTACCCGGTATGAAAGCTGCCGGTTATGGGCGCATCATCAATATCGTATCCACTTCGGTCAAACAGCCGATCAACGGATTGGGTATTTCCAATACCGTACGCGCCGCGGTTGCCAACTGGGCCAAGACACTGGCGAATGAGTTGGGCGGTTATGGTATTACGGTGAACAATGTATTACCCGGTTATACCCGTACCGGTCGGCTCGATTATCTCTTTGGTAAGCAGGCGGGCGATGCGGGTGTGCCTGTGGAAGCCATTCTGCAGAAAACCGTATCCCTGATCCCTTCAGGTCGTTTGGGCGAACCCGAAGAATTTGCTGCGGCCGTAGCCTTCCTCGCATCCCCCGCCGCGGCCTATATCAATGGCATTAACCTACCGGTGGATGGGGGGAGAACGGGAAGCCTTTAAGTGATGTCAGATGTCAGAGCTCAGATGTCGGATGTCAGATGTTTGATTTTTTGATTCATTTTAGTGAGTGGTCAGTAGTGAGTAGTGAGTGGTCAGTAGTGAGTATTGAGAACATGCTCAACTTCTAACCTCCAACCTCCAACCTCCAACCTCCCACTTCCAACCTCCAAATCAAAAATCAAAAGCCAACCCGAATACTATTCGAATTGGCTTCTGTATTAAAAATCTGACATCCGACATCTGAGCTCTGACATCTGAGCTCAAACATCCTACCCGTTTCCTTTGAGTTTCTTGATTTCTGCTGTCAATTGGGGTACTACTTCAAAAGCGTCTCCTACGATGCCATAATCGGCGGCTTTGAAGAAGGGGGCTTCGGGGTCTTTGTTGATGACTACAATGACCTTACTCCTGTTTACCCCGGCCAGGTGCTGGATGGCACCGGAGATTCCAATGGCGATATAGAGGTTGGGGGCTATCTGTACTCCTGTCTGACCCACGTGTTCATGGTGGGGACGCCAGTGTGCGTCGCCAACAGGGCGGCTACAGGCGGTAGCGGCACCCAGTACTTTGGCCAGGTCCAGCAGGATACCCCAGTTTTCGGGTCCTTTTAAACCACGGCCACCACTCACCACGATATCGGCTTCGGTCAGGGGTACTTCACCGCTTACTTTGTTTACGGCCGTTATTTTCACTTTCGGTGCGGCGGGTGATATAGCCAGGGTATTCACGGCAGCTGTGCCCTCACCGGTGGTGATGCTGTAGCTATTGGGATTGAGTGAAACGACTTTAACCGGGGAGTCGATGCGGATATTGGCAAAGGCTTTACCGGAGAAAACGGTTTTGCGAACCACAAAACCATTGCTGGTATCGGGCAGGGCAGCAGCACCTGCAACAATACCGGCTTTTAAGCGGGCTGCCACGCGGGCTGCAATGGCTTTACCGGTTTGGTTATGGGAAAATACCAGCACATTGGCGCCGGTGCTTTGAACGGCTTCGGCAATCACCTGGGTATATACCTGAGCATCGAGGTGATTGAGGGAGGCATCCGCCACCTGGTATACGGTTTGAACGCCGTATTTACCAAGCTCGGGCAGGTTATCCTGCACGGTGCCCAATACCAGCGCTGCGGCAGTGGTGCCGGTTTGCTGGGCTATTTTGGCACCGTAACAAATGGCTTCCAGGGAAGCTTTCTTGATATGTCCTTCTGATTGATCGACGAATATTAATACTGACATGCGTTTTGTTTGTAGGTTGATTAAATAGCCTTGGCTTCTTCGTGCAGTAAACGAACCAGTTCTGCTACGTTATCGGGACTAACCAGTTTCACACCGGCTTTGGCTGGGGGCAGTTCATAGCTCACCACCGATGTAAGTGTATCGGCCGCAGCGGGCTCTACGACTTTCAGGGGTTTGGTACGGGCAGCCATGATACCGCGCATATTGGGGATACGCTGTTCTGCCACACCTTTCTGGCAGCTTACTACTACGGGCAGGTTTACTTCGGCTACTTCTTCGCCGCCTTCAATTTCGCGGGTAATGGTGGCGGTATTGCCATTCAGTTCAAACAGGGTTGCCAGGGACACATAGGGCATATCCACCAGTTCAGCCACCATTCCACCAATGGAGGAGCCATTGTAGTCGATGGTTTCTTTACCGGTAAAAATCAGGTCATAACCACCTTCTTTGGCAATGGCGGCAATCTGTGCAGCAATATAATAACTGTCGTTGCTGTTGGCATTCACCCGAATGGCTTCATCACCACCCAGGGCCAGAGCTTTGCGGATAATGGGTTCCGCATCGGCACCACCTACGGTAACGAGGTGTACCACAACAGAGGGGTCTTTTTCCTTCAATTCAATGGCCCGTACCAGGGCATACCATTCGTCATAAGGATTAATGATCCACTGTACACCGGCTTCATCAAATTTGGTATTGCCATCTGTAAAGGCAATTTTGGAAGTGGTGTCAGGTGTTTTGCTTACACAGACTAAGATTTTCATACGACTTTATATTTTCAGATGACCGACAATTAGTTGTTTATGCAACTAATGCAAATATAGGAATGATTTTGGTCCGGCAAAGGTTCGGAATAATTTTTTAACGCGGCGAACAAATTGGGGGATTTTCACCCCGACAGCCCGGGGTGCTGTATCTTTGGCAGATGGAACGTATCAGTCGTATACAAGCTTTTTTGGAGCAAAACCCCGGGGATAATTTTCTGCGGCATGCGCTGGCACTGGAATACATCAAATTGGGTCGCGATGCCGAGGCCCGGTCTTTGTTTGAAGCCATCTTAACCCAATCGCCCGATTATATCGGTTCTTATTACCACCTCGCCAAACTCCTGGAAAAAATGCAGGAAACCGCAACAGCCATTACCTGGTATGAAAAAGGAATGCAGGCCGCCAAGCAAGCCGGCGATCAGCATGCGTATAATGAATTGCAGGGAGCGTATGAGGAGTTGGTTTATTAGTTTTTAGTTTTTGGTTTTTGGTTTTTGGTTTGTTGGGGGTTGGAAGTTGGAAGTTGGAGGTTGGAGGTTGGAAGTTGTCAGAAGCCACCCACCATTATCTTCTTCTAGCAGCTAGCAGCTAGCAGCTAGAAGCTCGTAGCTCGTAGCTGGCAGCTCTCATAGCCACAGCTTTCTTAAAACGAATTCCGCACAAACCCTTTACTTTGTCGGCATAAAACGATTGCTATGGTTACTGCTACCGGGCTTGCATATGATGCTGCGCGCTATAAAACACCTACCGGAACCGAACTGACCTGTAAGGGATGGATACAGGAAGCGGCTTTACGCATGTTGCTGAACAACCTGGATCCGGCCGTAGCGGAAAGACCCGAAGACCTGATTGTGTATGGCGGCAGGGGTAAGGCTGCGCGTAATATCGAGAGCCTCGACCTCATCATCCGGGCCCTGCGTAACCTGGAAAATCATGAAACCTTACTGATCCAAAGCGGTAAACCCGTTGCCATCCTGGAAACCCATCCCGATGCCCCCAGGGTTTTGTTGTCCAATTCCCAACTGGTACCCAACTGGGCCAACTGGGCGCATTTTACGGAGCTCGAACAAAAAGGGCTGATGATGTATGGACAGATGACCGCCGGCTCCTGGATTTATATCGGCTCTCAGGGTATTGTTCAGGGCACGTATGAAACATTTGCTGCCGTGGCCGATAAACATTTTGGTGGTTCCCTCAAAGGAACGCTGAGTGTTACTGCCGGTCTGGGTGGCATGGGCGGCGCACAGCCACTGGCCATTACCATGTGTGATGGGGTAGCGCTTTGTGCCGAAGTGGAGGAATGGCGGATCGATAAAAGGATAGAGACCAAATACCTCGATATCAAATTCAAGGATCTGGATGCAGCCATTGACCGCGCCGTAGCAGCCCGCGAGCAAGGTGAGCGGCTGAGTATCGGCGTTTTGTGTAATGCCGTGCAGTTGCTGGAAAGACTGCTGGAACGTAAGATCCGCGTGGATGTGTTAACCGACCAGACTTCTGCCCATGATCCCCTGATTGGTTATGTGCCCCATACCATCAGCAATGAAGCAGCCACAGCCCTGCGTAGCACTGATCCGGATCAATACCTGGCACTGGCCTACGACAGCATGAAAAAACATGTGATGCTCATGCTGGAACTGCAGCAGACAGGTGCCATTACTTTTGATTATGGTAATAACCTGCGGGCCAGGGCCAAGGAACACGGACTGACCAATGCCTTTGATTTCCCCGGTTTTGTACCGGCTTATATACGCCCGCTTTTTTGTGAAGGCAAGGGACCCTTCCGCTGGGCAGCCTTAAGCGGTGATCCGGCCGATATAGCTGTTACGGATGAAGTGATCATGCGTATGTTCCCCGACAACAAAAGCCTGCAGCGTTGGATGACAATGGCCCGGGAAAGAATTGCCTTCCAGGGTTTGCCCGCACGTATTTGCTGGCTCGGACAGGGAGAGCGGGAGAAAGCGGGACTGGCATTCAATGAACTGGTGAAAACAGGAAAAGTAAAAGCGCCGATTGTGATCGGCCGCGACCATCTCGATACCGGCTCCGTAGCATCCCCCAACCGCGAAACCGAAGCCATGCTGGATGGCAGTGATGCTGTGGCCGACTGGCCCGTTCTCAATGCACTGGTGAATACCGCAGGCGGCGCCAGCTGGGTGAGTCTGCACCATGGCGGTGGGGTAGGTATGGGGTACAGCATTCATGCCGGTATGGTGATTGTGGCCGATGGAACCGATGCGGCTGCAGCCAGGCTTCAACGCGTATTGCGCAATGATCCGGGTATGGGTGTGATCCGTCACGCCGATGCCGGTTACGATATTGCCCTGGACACCCTTCGTAAAGCGGGACTGGATTTTAAACAGCGGCCGGGTTTCTAAGCTCAGATATCCAGCCGTTTTCCCAACTCACCATCAATCTTTTTGAAAAGGTGGTAAGGTTTGTATGTGCGCCATTCGGGTAAAGACATCAGTTCGATGTAATAATGCAGTTTCTTCTTGCGGAAATCGTATTGCGCGGCATCCGACATATTCAGGGCTACGGCCCAGCCATTCTCATCGCTGAGTTCATCGTACCATTCCTGGTAATATTCTTTATCGCTGCTGTGGAAATTGAGTACGTTCTCGGCTATGAGGATGTATTTGTAAATGCCTTCGTTGTACAGCAGGTCGAGGATCTCCCGCTTTAATTCCATGATATCATTCTCAATGGCATCATTCCATTCACCCATGAGTTCAATCACGGCGAAATGCAATTCATAATCCACATAAATGATTTTCAGGTAGAGGGTACGGCTGCCAAAATCATCCCATTGCGGATGGATATAGTAATTGTAAACGGTCTGTGAGAACTCAAATTCACTGTAAGTCCTGCCAAAAAAAGGAGACCGGGAGTCTTCTTCCGAAATATAAATGTGTCGCCAGTTGTAGAATGGTTCAATATTGTGCATAATCTTTTCCCTAAACCACAACACCAACCGGTGAAGGGTTACCCATGTACCATTGAATCCACTGCACGTTTTACACTGCCGTGTTTGAGCAGCAGGTCTTTGGCTGTTTCATAATCGGTGATCTGTAATTTATCCATCACCATTTTAACACCGCGGTCAACCAGTTTCACATTGCTGAGCTGCATGTTCACCATTTTATTGTCTTCCACCCGGCCCAGTTGAATCATCACAGCGGTGGAAATCATATTCAGGACCAGCTTTTGTGCGGTACCGCTTTTCATACGGGTACTACCGGTTACAAATTCAGGTCCCACGACTACTTCCACCGGAAAATCTGCTTCCTCTGAAACAGGTGAATGCGGATTGCAGCTGATGCTGCCGGTAATAATACCCCGTTTCCGGCATTCGCGCAAAGCGCCGATGACATAGGGGGTAGTGCCACTGGCAGCCAGTCCCACTACCACATCTTTATCACTCACAAAATGTTTCATCAGGTCCTGCCATCCTTCTTCTTCACTGTCTTCTGCAAATTCAACTGCCTGGGTAATGGCTTTATCGCCACCCGCAATCAGGCCAATAACCAGACCGTAAGGTACGCCAAAAGTGGGAGGGCACTCACTGGCATCTACAATACCCAAACGCCCGCTGGTACCGGCACCGATATAAAACAAACGGCCCCCGGCCAGCATTTTATCACTGATGGCATTCACCAGTTTCTCAATCTGCGGAATGGCTTTCTCTACAGCCTGCGGAACAACTTTATCTTCTTTGTTGATATTGCTCAACAGGTCGTGGATCGACATTTGTTCCAGGTGTCGGTACGTAGATGGTTGCTCTGTTACTTTCATAAACTCTGACATGGTCCCTCTGTTTTATCTGTGATAGGCGGTTAGTCCGTCCATGGGGGCTTTTAGTACTTTACCCAGTTCCAGTTCATACGTGTTGCATAAATCCTTCAGTACATCACGGAATCCATACGCAATACTGCCTACAAAGTGTATGGGCAGGGTCCAGCTTTCACGGTATTTATATAGATGGGTGAAATAGAAATCGTTTAATCCGTCTTCAATAATATTTTCAATCATGTAATGCCCGCGGTTCTCGGCCAGGAATATGGCAAAGGAAGCGAGATAGCGGTTGGCCAGGGGTTGCTTGTACACCCGCTCCAGAATCTCCATGCGGTTGGTGAGGAATCGCTTTTCAAAGCGGGCCATCAGTTCCTCATCAAAAGTCTGGTACAGGTAATACTGCACTACTTTTTTGCCGAGGTAGGCGCCACTGCCTTCATCGCCCAGTACATAACCCAGCCCCGGACTGTTCTTCACGATTTTTTTGCCATTGAAAAAACAGGAATTGGAGCCGGTACCCAGGATGCAGGCAATGCCTTTCTCATGGCCACACAAAGCCCGGGCTGCTGCCAGCAAATCGTTCTGAACCTCTGTTTTGGTGGCAGGGAATAATTTTTTGAAAACGCCTTTAACGGATTTGAGGTTATTGGGATTACTCAATCCGGTGCCGTAGAAATAAATCTCATCGATTTTGATATTCCTGAGTTTGGGCAGCAATTCTTTTTGCAGTAAAGCCACAATCTCATCACCGGTAAGAAAATAAGGACTGATACCCTGGGTAATGATCTTCTTTTTCTTCCTGCCATTTTCCGTGACGCACCATTCACATTTGGTGGCACCGCTGTCGGCTATCAGTCTTACAGGCATACGATCGGTTTAATTGGAACTCTTTCCACGAAGTACGAAAATTTTACGCATAATACCGCTATTTTTTGCATTAAAACCGACAAAATACCGCAAGATTGAGGCAAAAAGTCAGGAACAGGCATTTTATCCCGGCTTCCGTCCTGTTGTGTAAGCTTTGTTTCCTGTTCCGGCAGAATCACAGATATTTGCACACCTGGTAAAAACAAAGGATCAGTATTGTACAATTATGGGAAAGAAGAAGATACAGATTTGGTTACCGCTGCTTTTTGCGGTAGTGATGGTGGCGGGTATGGCAATCGGGTATAAGCTGCGTGATAAAACCCAGGGTGGTAAGTTTCTGCGGACCGATCGCAGCAGTGCTTTACAGGAATTGGTGGACCTGGTTCGTAACCGTTATGTAGACCCGGTAAAAGCGGATAGCATCAATCAATTGGCTGCCGATGAACTCTTGTCGCACCTCGATCCACATTCTGTATTCATCCCTGCCCGCGAGCTGATGCAGGTGAATGAAGAGATGATGGGCAGCTTCCAGGGTATCGGGATTGAATTCCAGATCATACAGGATACCGTACATGTGATGAATGTGATGAAGGGTGGGCCTTCGGAGAAAGCCGGTGTACAGGTGGGAGATGAGCTGATTAAAGTGAATGACAGCCGGGTGATTGCCGGACAGCAACTACCTTCCGATACCATCCGTGCCTTATTGCGCGGCCCCATCGACAGCAAAGTAAAAGTACAGGTACTGCGCAATAATAAACTGGTGGACCTGCTGATTACCCGCGGACTGATTCCGGTACCTACCGTGGATGTGGCTTATATGATACAGCCTGGAACCGGTTTTATCCGCATCAATAAATTCGGCGAACGTACCTATGAAGAGTTCATGGAATCACTGGAGAAACTGCAAAGCCAGGGCATGAAGGAACTCATACTGGATCTGCGCGGCAATGGGGGCGGACTCATGAAAGAAGCCACCGATATTGCCGATGAATTTTTAAGCGACGATAAATTAATTGTGTATACCGAGGGCGCCCATATGCCCCGGATGGAATACCGTTGCAAAAGAGAGGGTTTATTTGAAAAAGGGAAACTGGTGGTGCTCATTGATGAAACATCTGCATCGGCTAGTGAAGTATTGAGTGGTGCGCTGCAGGACTGGGATCGCGCTACCATTGTGGGTCGGCGTTCTTTTGGAAAAGGATTGGTACAGCAACAATTCCAGCTCACCGATGGCAGTGCGGTGCGGTTAACCATTGCCCGCTATTTCTCGCCCCTGGGCAGAAATATCCAGAAGCCCTACAACAAGGGTAAAGATGCCTACGAAAACGAATTGCTGGTTCGGTTGAGCAATGGCGAACTGATGGCTGCCGATACCAGCAGACCGGTTGGTAAAGCCTATAAAACCCCAGGCGGGCATACCGTATATGGCGGCGGTGGTATTACCCCCGATGTGTTTGTGCCGTACGACAGCGTATTACTCGATACCCTGATCGCCAAACTCTATCACCGCAGTACCCTGCCCAATTTTACCTACCGGCAGTACCTCAAACAGAAAACTTATTTCGACCAGTTTAAAACAACAGATGACCTGGTAAAATCCTATATACCCGGTGAAAAGGAATGGCAGGAATTGGTTGCTTTTGCAGCTAAAGACAGTATTAAACTGGCAGGGGCCAACGCCAAGGAAAAAGCCGCATTACTGCAAAAAGTACAGGTGGTAATGGGACGGCAGATCTGGCGTATGCCCGGTTATTTTCAAGTATTGAACCGGACCGATAAAACAGTAAACCAAGCCCTGGCTGTTTTAAAAAACTAAGATGAGAAAATCACTCTGTTGCCTGATCCTGTTCACCGGGATTCAGATGGGTGCGTATGCACAGAAACAAACCAGCCATGCTTCCCAAACATGGATTGCGTATTTCAACCAGACCCGTTTCAATCAACAATGGGGAATATGGGCTGACCTGCAGTTGCGTACGCGCGACCACCTTGTACAAAACCTTTCCGCCGGCCTGGCCAGACTGGGGCTGACCTATTATATTGACGATAATACCCGGCTTACACTGGGTTATGCCTTTATCAATCATTATCCTTCCAGTGATGCAGTTCAATTGAGTCAGCCTGAACACCGCCCCTGGCAACAGTTGCAGTGGTTCACCCGCAATAAAAGAACCCGCCTGATGCAATACATCCGCCTTGAAGAAAGGTTCCGCCAGCAATACCTCAATAACCAGCAGTTGTCGGGCGACTGGTCTTTCAATTACCGGTTGCGCTACAATATCACTTACCAGATTCCCTTGCATGCAGATGGGCTGGTACCCAAAAAACTGTCCATGATTGTGAATGATGAGTTGCACGTGAATTTCGGGCAGCAGGTGGTGAATAATTATTTTGATCAGAACCGTTTCTTCCTGGGATTGAACTATTCGTTTGATAACGATAATAACCTGCAGTTTGGTTACCTGAATACGTTCATACAATTGCCGGCTGGGAATCAGTATCGTAACCTGAATATTTTGCGGGTAGCATACTTGCAGAATATTAATCTGCATCGCTGATCTGCCCATCACTCAAACGGTAGGCATTGATCTGCATGGTCGTCATTATTGTCATCTCTGCTTCGCTTGCGTCGAAATCTGTTTTTCATGATCGCAGCTCCGGATGGGATCATGGAAACAGCTATTCAAAACAGGCAGGTGATGAGCTGGTTGCGGGCTGATGGGTATAAGCAAACTGATAGCGTGCCAATGCCAATGGGGAATCAGCGGTAATGAAGACTATATCCTCGGTTGGGTATTGGGCCATAAATGCAAGCGACATATTTACCCAGGCTTCGGTTAATAATTCAGCATGATAAAATTCATTTTTGGGTGTTATCTCAATAACATGGGTTTTGATGCTTTCATCAAAGCCATACTTGAAACAAGTATGGGGTGAAGACCATGAAGCTAATTGCGTAAGGCTGTTTTTTATGTATGTTGCTGGTGACATTATTTGAAGCATTTTTTTAAACAATGAATCATTGACTGTGCATTTTTTATCCATTGGTCTGCATCGTCCTGGCGAATGGTATCTTCCTGGTAATCTGCACATTCCCGCATTTTTTTGAACTCTTTAATTTTTTCCTGAAGCCATCGGTACTCTTTGTTCCATTCATAGGTTGAATATACCTGGGGCCTGTTTTTGACAAATGCAGTTCCGACAATACTCCAGACAAGTGTATGCGTTTTTTTTTCCTGAACAGTGTATGTGTGTATGGAATGAATGCTGGTCCATTTTTATTTTGTTGAATAAGACATGCATCATGAACTGGAAAAAACTATAGTAAGAGCGATTGATACTGGACGGGTATAAATTACTGGTTAACAGTAAGCCGGCAGCCTGAATACTTTGTTGTGATTTTTCAGCAAAACTGGTCATAATACTCGGACGATTAGCGAAAAAATAAAATGGTAAAAATCTTGGCCGTTTGGCCCTGGGTCTGATTCCTTACGCAATTATTTAAAGCCGCTTCCGATGCTTACACAAATTCTGGTTTTTTATCCGAATTTTCATCAGGGGCTAATAGATTCACGGTATTTATCCGTATTTCTACGTAAAGAATTCAGCTGAAATGTTGTCTACTCCGCTTCAAACAAAGTAGTTGCTGCTGTTGCCCTAGGATTCATGGGGGAATCGGGTGTGGAATAATTTGTTTTTGGTATATTGTACAGACCAAAATCCAACACCATGTCAACTTCCAGGAGAAAATTCATTCGTACGCTGGGTGCTTCCGGCACATTATTACTGGGTGGTATTCCCGCCACAGCCGATGAACGTCGTATTCATCAATTGATATCCGAAGTAAAAGTCAGTGCCAACGATCGCATCCGCATCGCATTAATCGGTGCGGGTATTATTGGTCATTATGATGTGGAAACAGCCATGCGGGTACCCGGTGTGGAACTGGTAGCAGTGGCCGATCTCTACCAGGGCCGTCTCGACCGTGCCCGTGAGAAATGGGGTAAGGATTTATTCGTGACCCGTGATTACCGGGAGATCATCCGTCGCAATGATATCGATGCCGTACTGGTCTGTACACCGGATCACTGGCATGACCGCATCAGCATTGATGCCATGAAAGCCGGTAAACACGTGTATTGTGAGAAGCCCATGGTACATCAGGTAGCAGAGGGGCAGGCCGTTATAGCCGCGCAGCAGCAAACGGGTAAAGTGATGCAGGTGGGTAGTCAGCGTGCAAGTTCGGTAGGCTTACTGGAAGCGCAGAAACATTTTCGCAAGGGTGTGGTGGGTGATCTGGTTTATGTGGAATCTTATAACGACCGCAGTTCTGCCAACGGTGCCTGGCAATATACCATTCCATCCGATGCCAGTCTGCAAACCATTAGCTGGGATCTGTTTTTAGGGGATGCGCCCAAAGTGGCATTTGATCCGGTTCGTTTCTTTCGCTGGCGCAATTACAAAGCTTATGGTACGGGTGTGGCGGGCGATTTGTTTGTACACAACCTCACCGGTGTGCACATCATCACCGATTCCATCGGTCCCGAATCCATCTATGCCCTGGGTGCATTGAATTACTGGAAAGATGGTCGTGATGCCTATGATATTGTAACCGGTATTATGCAGTATCCAAAAACAGCACAGCACAATGCTTTTCAGCTCTTCACCCGGGTAAACCTGGCCGATGGGGGTGGGGGTGGCTCCAGTACCAGGCTGGTGGGTACCGAAGGGGTGATTGAGGTAAGGGGTAATAATATTCGCATCAAACATTTCAAACGTCCGGTTGCTCCCGGTATTGGTGGTTACGATTCCATGGAAAGTTTTACCAAATCCATGCAGGATTCCCTGCTGGCCGAATACAATGCCCGTTATTCTGAAGCGGATAAAAAAGCTGTACAGGGAGAAGATATCAGTTTTGAAGCACCCAAGGGGTACGACGACCGCTATGATCATTTCGTGAATTTCTTTGAAGCCATCCGTGCCGGAAAAAAAGTGGTGGAAGATGCTGTTTTTGGGCTTCGGGCAGCGGGACCATCGCTCTTGTGCAATACCAGCGCAGAACAAAAAAAAGCCATACACTGGGATCCGGTAAAGATGAAGATTGTGCAGAAACAATAACCGGGATTGAATCATGCTGCAATGAATTTAGTTTAGCTTTGCGCATCAACCGATTATACTGTTAAGCATGAACAACGTTAGAATCCTGATCACCGGCGGAACATTCGATAAAGAATACAATCTGCTGAACGGGGAATTGTTTTTCCGTGATACCCATTTACCCGAACTGCTGGCCATGGGTCGCAGCCTGGTTGATGTAGGGATTACCACACTGATGTTGAAAGACAGCCTGGAAATGACGAACGAAGACCGTGACCTCATCACCAGGCAGTGTCTGGACTGTCCGGAACAGCGCATCGTGATTACCCACGGAACCGATACCATGACCACTACGGCCAAAGTACTTGCCACGGCGGTTACCCATAAAACCATTGTACTCACCGGTGCCATGATCCCCATTAAATTCGGTAGTTCCGATGGTTTGTTTAACCTGGGCAGTGCACTGGCATTTGCACAGGTATTACCCCCGGGGGTGTATATCGCCATGAATGGCCGGTATTTTCACTGGAATAATGTGCAGAAAAACAGGCAGACCGGTATTTTTGAAGAAACCATGGGATAAGTGAAACATGGTTACAACTTAATAATCACCCTGTTATAAACATAGCAAGACCCTGATCCCGTCCCCCGCCTGGCTATTGTACAAGCGGGAAACCAAATGCTGGCATTTACCGTACTTTTGTATTGTTCGGTAAAATCCAATATGCCAGGGACCACTGAATCAAAGCACTACCTGTATCCACACCTGTATTACAAATCCGTCCGACTTGTAGTGCTGTTATTGTTATGCCTGACCTGGTTCCACCATGCTGCACAATCCCAGTGTGGTACCGGCACTTCTCCCATTTACAATATCGATTTTTCAGCTAAAAAGATACGGCCTGGTCTGTTGCCTCTTCCAGAAGTGGTACGGCCTGCGTGGGTACGGGTGGGGCAGACAATACCTGTATCCGTTTTAATGTACAACTCAACAGCGGATCTGATCTGTTGAATTTTTCAGCCAGTCAGATTACCAGCGCCAGTTTTTATTCCATCAATTGCGGCCCGCTGATTCCTATTGGTACACCGGCATGTATTACCGGCCTCAGTTCGGTCTGTATTTCTTTTTGTAAACCTGGTAATAACAGTGTTACGTATACGGTTACTGCATCCAGTATCATCAAGGGTTCGGAAGACCTGATCCTCCGGCAGAATTGTTCTGGTATGGTACCCGAAAAGTTCAACGGGCTGTTCGGAATGGATATAATCGTTTGTGTAAGGGTGGAAGGAGTAGTGGGAATTATAATATAATACTAAAAATATATAAAATAAAATTTAAATATTGCTAAATCGTAGTTTAGCTGTCTTTATCAGAGGTTGCTGAATGCTGATTGGAATAGTAGAAAGCCACAGATGCACAGATTATCGGGAATTAATCTGTGCATCTGTGGCTTTCATCAATTTTACCCATAAAAAAACCACCTGCAAGAGGTGGCTTGTTTGTGATCCCGCTGGGACTTCCCGATAGAGATCGGGATCACAGCGGGTATCTCCATAAAAAAACCACCTGCAAGAGGTGGCTTGTTTTGTGATCCCGCTGGGACTTCCCGATAGTGATCGGGATAAACTTCTCGTCCCAGCGGGTATCTCCATAAAAAAACCACCTGCAATAGGTGGCTTGTTTTGTGATCCCGCTGGGACTCGAACCCAGGACCCATACATTAAAAGTGTATTGCTCTACCAACTGAGCTACGGAATCTCACCCATACAATTTCGGAAGCGGTTACCCTTTTCCGTTTTGGGAGTGCAAAAATAGGTGAAATAAAAAACCAGCCAAATTTTTATGATTCTTTTTTTGACAGATTTACCCACAAAGATGTGAATATCAAGATTCTTACAACGTATTTTTGTTCAAACAGCTGATTTATGTCGCATTTCCAGAATAAAGTCGTGGTGATTACCGGTGGTTCCGATGGTATTGGTAAAGCATTGGTGGATTTATTTCTCCAGGAAGGAGCCCGTGTGGCAACCTGTGGCCGCAATTACGATAAGCTTTACCAGTTGCAGTCAACCTACCCCGGCAAACCCCTGGTGATTCATACGGCTGATGTGAGTAAGGAGCAGGACTGTCAGCAGTTCATTCAAACCGTAATCAAAGCTTTTGGCACCATTGATATCCTCATCAATAATGCCGGTGTGTCGATGCGTTCGGAAGTGAAGGAAGTGGAGCTGGATACCATCCGCAAAGTGATGGATATTAATTTCTGGGGAACCGTGTACTGTACCAAGTTTGCTTTGCCCTGGATATTAGCCAACAAGGGCACTATTGTGGGCGTCTCATCTATTGCCGGTTTCCGTGGATTACCGGGCAGGAGTGGTTATTCGGCTTCCAAGTTTGCGGTGAATGGCTGGCTGGAAGCATTGCGTACCGAACTGCTGGAAAGCGGCACCAATGTGATGTGGGTTTGTCCGGGTTTCACCACTTCCAATATCCGCAATGCAGCCCTGAACAAAAAAGGGGAGGCGCAGGGTGAGTCGCCCATGGATGAGGGCAAAATGATGAGTGCAGCGGAATGTGCCCAGCATATTGCCAAAGCTATTGAAAAAAGAAAAAGAACCCTGGTGCTTACCTTCACCGGCAAGCGTACGGTGTTCATGAATAAATTCTTCCCGGCACTGACTGATAAACTGGTTCGAAAGTTTTTCTTTAAAAATGGGGAACTGGTGAAATAAGCAACGCATTCCATCGTTTAATCTGCGGCATGCCCATTGTTACGTTGACAACCGATATTGGCCAACGGGATTTTCTCGTGGGTGCAATCAAGGGCCAGTTCCTGCAACTGGATCCTGCTACCAATCTTTGTGATATCACCCATTACCTGCCGCAGACCAACTATCCGCAGGCAGCGTATATCTGTGCGAATGCTTTTCGCTACTATCCCCCCGGCACTTTTCATGTGCTTATTGCCAATCTTTTTGAATCGCCCCTGCAATACCTTTTGATGGCCCGTTACCGAGAACAGTATATTGTTTGTGCAGATAATGGCTTACTCACCATGATCACCGGGGAGAAACCGGCAGAAATGGCGGCTATTGCCTTACCCCCCAAACACAACCTGCTCCTGCTCACGGCAGAAATAGCTGCGGCGGTATACCGGGTACACGAAACCGGTAACCTGTATGCAGCCGGATCACCCATTGTACAAATCCAGGAAAAATACCCCTTACGGCCCACAGTGGGTCCGGATTGGATAGAAGGACAGATCCTGTTCATTGACCAGTTTGAAAATGTGGTGATCAATATTACCGAAGCGGAATTTGAGGAGCACCGCAGGGGCCGTCATTTCAAGATTGTGTTTAAAAGGAATGAAGTCATAGATACCCTCAGCAACGATTATACCTCCGTGCCGGAAACCGAGAAACTGGCCTGGTTTAACTCGGCTGGTTACCTGGAGATAGCCCTGCGTAATGGCAATATGGCCGGATTATTCGGCTTACAGGGATACAATGAACAAATGCAGCAGAAAACACCCGGAACCGGTACCAGCTGGTTCTATCAAACCGTTAGGGTATTCTTTGAGCCTTAAAGCGGTTCACGGGCTGCGCTTTTCACCCATATTTCCGTATTTTCGCATCCGCAAAAGGCATAAGCCTGCTTCTTCATTATTCTAATCCTCTAATTATGGCATACGACGTAATTGTAATTGGTAGTGGCCCCGGCGGATACCCCGCAGCCATCCGTGCATCCCAACTGGGTTTTAAAGTAGCAATCATTGAAAAAGAAAGCCTTGGTGGCATCTGTCTCAACTGGGGTTGTATCCCCACCAAGGCACTGCTGAAAAGTGCCCAGGTATATGAGTATGTAAAGCATAGTGCCAATTATGGTATCAATGCCAGTGGTACACACGATTTTGGTGCTGTGATCAAGCGCAGCCGTGGTGTGGCCGACAAAATGAGCAAGGGTGTTCAGTTTCTGATGAAGAAAAACAAGATTGATGTGATCATGGGTTATGGTCGCGTTCAATCCAAAGGCAAGGTAGAAGTAACCAAGGCCGATGGTTCCAAAGAAGTGGTAGAGGCTAAATATATTGTACTGGCCACCGGCGGACGCAGCCGCGAGCTGCCCAACCTCAAGCAGGATGGTAAAAAAGTGATCGGTTACCGCGAAGCCATGGTATTGCCCGAGCAGCCCAAGAGCATGATTATTGTGGGTAGTGGCGCCATTGGGGTGGAGTTTGCTTATGTATACAACAGCATGGGCACCAAAGTAACCATCGTGGAATTCATGCCCCGCATTGTTCCTGTAGAAGACGAAGATGTTTCCAAAGAACTGGAAAAACAATATAAAAAACAGGGTATTGAAATCATGACCAATGCTTCTGTTGAGTCGGTAGACACAACGGGTGCCGGTGTGAAAGCCCTGGTGAAAAAACAGGACGGTTCCACACTCACTTTGGAAGCGGATGTACTGCTGAGTGCCGTAGGTGTGGTAGCGAATATTGAGAACCTGGGTCTCGAAGAAAATGGTATCAAGACCGATAAAGGCCGCATTGTGGTGGACAAATACCAGCAGACTTCTGTAGCTGGAGTGTATGCTATTGGTGACTGTTCACCCGGACAGGCCCTGGCACACGTTGCTGCCAAAGAAGGTATCAATGCTGCTGAACACATGGCGTACCTGGAGAAGAAAATCAACCACCAGCCCGAGCCGCTGGATTACAACAATATCCCCGGCTGTACCTATTGCACACCGGAGATTTCCAGTGTGGGTTATACCGAGAAAGCCGCCAAGGAAGCCGGTTACGAGATCAAAGTGGGTAAATTCCCGCTCGTAGCCAGTGGTAAAGCCAGTGCTGCCGGTGCTACCGAAGGTTTTGTAAAAGTGATTTACGATGCCAAATACGGTGAGTTCCTGGGTTGTCACATGATCGGTTACAATGTAACGGAAATGATTGCCGAAGCCGTGGTAGCCCGCAAGCTGGAAACCACTGCCCACGAAATCCTCAACGCCGTTCACCCGCACCCCACCATCAGCGAAGGCCTCAAAGAAGCCACAGCGGCTGCTTATGGAGAAGCCATTGATATTTAATTTTTGATTTTTTGATCTTTGATTTCTTGAATGAAAGATTAACCTATAAAGTGAAAGCCCTTGAATATTCAAGGGCTTTCGCTTTATAGGAGTTTTTGAAAGATCAAAAATTCAAAGATCAAAAAATCAAGAATTCCCTCATTTGCCAAACACTTTCTTCAACAACTCACTGGTTCTCGCCACGGGGTTTTTGCGGATTTCTTTTTCTTCGAGTCCTACCTGGTAGAAAATGCCACCCATGGCTTTTTCGGTGACATAGGCGCTTAGATCGGGGTTGATTTTATTGCGTACCAGGGGCAGGCTATTGTATTTGGTGACCAGGTTATTCCAGTGCTTGGTGGCATCTACCTTGCTCAGTGACTGTTCAATCACCGGACGGAATGCTTCGGTAAGCGGGGTGGTGGTTTTACCACGCAGGTAACTGGTGGCAGCAGTATCACTGCCTTTTAAAATACCTACCGCATCCTGGATGGTCATTTGTTTAATGGCATTCACAAAAATGGGGGCTGCATTTTTACAGGCATCTTCGGCTGCACGGTTCATGCTCAGTACGGCATCATCTACCAGCTTGCCCATGCCCACTGCCCGCAACGTTTT
>JAACZQ010000081.1 GCA_009996675.1 Chitinophagaceae bacterium | reverse complement strand
AGAGCGGGCTTATATCGGGCTATATACGGGCTCACAACGGGCTTACAACGGGCTTAAAGCCCTGTTTTGTACTGTCATGTACTGAAAAAACTTTACAGGTATACAATAAAATACTAAGATGGCTTTACAACACTTGTGAAAATAATGTAGCAATGATCGCTAAGCATTCCCATACAACCAGATAATCGTCACCAGAGTCTGGATGATCTCCGTAAAACTAACAACGCTGGTTATTCAATCATCGGTTGGCTTTATGGTCTGGCTGCGTTGTGCGGACTGGAATTGGGTATTCAAATAAGCAAGATGTCGCTGCAATAGTTCCTAATAGCTGGTTGTGAACCGGTTTTATTTTCCTTTTTTATACTTTTGCTATCCCAACGGGATGTAGCGCAGCCCGGTAGCGCGCTTCGTTCGGGACGAAGAGGTCGCTGGTTCGAGTCCAGTCATCCCGACTCGCCCACCGCAGTTTTGATGCAGGTGGGCTTTTTTATGCTTTCGCAATGCAGACTCTCTGCTCCACATTTTCTATTCAACAAAAAGAAAATGTTATATAGCATGTTGGTATTGAACTTTGAATAAATCAATACCGAATCCCCTAACTTGCAATAACTTAAAACATGCCACATGAGAAGAAGATCCTTTCTCCGTCAGGCCGGAATGGCAACAGCCGGTGCCTCCCTGCTTCCTTTATCCAATCTTTTTGCATCTACCGCTGCGGCCAAAGTGCGCATAGCATTGATAGGTGTGGGTTTGCGCGGACAAAATCACCTCGACCTCTTATTGCGCAGATCGGATACGGAATTGGTTGCTGTCTGCGATATCAACGACCGCATGCTGGCTACGGCCAAAGACATGATCGGTAAATCGGGTAAAGCCATGCCCAGGATATACACCGGTGATAACTATGCCTGGAAAAAATTACTGGAGGAAGTAAAACCGGATGGGGTAGTAATCGCAACGCCCTGGGAATGGCATAAGGAAATGATCATTGGTTCGCTGGAATCCGGAGTTAAATATGTGGGCTCGGAAGTGGTTATTGGTATTACACTGGACGATCACTGGGATGTGGTTCATGCGGCTGAAAAATACAAGGGACATGTGATGATGCTGGAAAATGTTTGTTACCGCAGGGATGTGATGGCGGTACTCAATATGGTTCGTCAGGGTGTTTTCGGAGAAATGATTCACCTGCAGGGCGGTTACCAGCATGACCTGCGGGAAGTGAAATTCAATGATGGGGTGAATCCCTATGGGCATGGTGTGGAATTTGGTGCCAAAGGTTTTTCGGAAGCCGCCTGGCGTACCGAACATTCCGTACACCGCAACGGCGATCTCTATCCCACGCATGGCATTGGTCCCATTGCCCATTACATCAATGTAAACCGCGGTAACCGTTTTATATCGCTTTGTTCTTTTTCGTCCAAAGCGCGAGGACTGCATAATTATATTGTGGAGAAGGGTGGGGCAGACCATCCCAATGCCAAAGTCAATTTCAAACTGGGTGATGTGGTCACTACCAATATCCAGTGTGCCAATGGCGAAACCATTTTATTACAACACGATACCAATTTGCCGCGCCCATATTCGCTCGGATTCCGTGTGCAGGGTACCAAAGGCCTGTGGATGGATGTAAACAAGAGTATTTATGTAGAAGGGCAATCGCCCAAAGCCCACCAGTGGGAAGCACAACAAGCCTGGATGGATAAATACGATCACCCGTTATGGCAGCGCTGGAGCAAGGAAACAGAAGGCGCTGGTCATGGTGGCATGGACTTCTTCGTGATCCACGCTTTCATTGAATCCATCAAACGCCAGCAGCCCACCCCCATGGATGTATACGATGCTGCAGCCTGGAGCGCTATTACACCCCTGAGTGAACAATCGGTAGAACTGGGTAATCAGACCATTGCTTTCCCCGATTTCACATCCGGACAATGGATGTACCGCAAACCTGTTTTTGCCCTCAACAACGAGTTTTGAGTGATGATTGCAGCAACTGACCCGATAGCTCCGGTTTTGTCGGCTTATGGCTGGCAGGCAGCAGATTGCAAGGTATCTTCATTGGGAGGAGGATTGATTAATCATACCTGGCAGGTTGATACAGGGGCAGGCCGCTTTGTCTTGCAACGTATTAATCACACTGTATTCACCGAACCTGCGGTTATTGATGATAACCTGCGCTATCTGCATGAATATGTACAGGCAACAGCGCCGGATTATCGCCTGCCATTTCCGGTGGCAGCAACGGATGGTCGTACACTGGTACATATTCCTGAAGCAGGTTATTACCGGGTATTACCTTTTGTGCCGGATACCCATACGATTGATGTAGTATCGGATGCGGGGCTGGCATATGCAGCCGCCAGACAGTTTGCCGGATTCACCAAAGTGCTGACCGGTTTTGATGTTACACAGTTACGTCCTTCAATCCCGCATTTTCATCATCTCCGCCTGCGTTTTAACCAGTTTGAACAGGCCTGTAAGCAGGGTAATCCCGACAGGATCCGCGAATCCGCTGAACTTATCCGGCAATTACAGGGAGGGTATGCACTGGTAGAACAATTTGATGCATTCGTACGCGACCCTGCTTGTCGCCAGCGGGTGATGCATCACGATACCAAGATCAGTAATGTATTGTTTGACTCAGCGGATCAGGCTGTTTGCGTGATTGATCTGGATACTGTGATGCCGGGCTATTTCTTCAGTGATATCGGAGATATGTTTCGTACTTATAGCTGTCCGGTTAGTGAGGAAGAAAGCGATTTCTCGAAAATCATGGTCAGGGCCGATATCTGTGCCGCTATTGAAACTGCATACCTGGAAGGGATGAATGATGCACTTACGCCAACAGAGCGTACACATCTCTTATATTCGGGTGAATGTTTGATCTACATGCAGGCGATTCGCTTCCTGACAGATTTTCTCAATGATGATGTGTATTATGGTGCCCGCTATCCGGGGCATAACCTGGTTCGTGCTGGTAATCAGGCAGTATTACTGGAACAGTTCCAGGCTTACCGGAAAAGCCGTTGATGTATCAGGCCGGGAGCTGAATAAAAGCTTCTATTGTATTAATACCGGATGATTGAACGATGCATTTGGCCTGGGGGCCGTATAATAATTGAAGCCGCTTGCGGATATCATCAATGGAGCTGGTTTCGGCTGTGGTATAAATCATGATATTACCGGTACTGCGGACGCCTACTTTCAGCCATGGGGCTTCTTCCCTGGCAAAGACTTCGAGGTTGCCGGTACTGTTTTCATCCACCATCGCATATTTAACCGCATTTTCAGTCAGGGTTTGCAGGGCCATGGCGGGCACTTCCATATCCAGGCAATCCTCTTCTATATCGTATTGTACCGTAAGCCTGTTATTGAAGCGTATTTCTTCCAGCGATAGATAGTCTTTAACAATGTGCAGGTCTTTCTCCAGCAGGTTTTTTTCGGCCTTGTCAACCTGTATACTGCTGCGCAGGATATTACTCAGTTGTGTAATGGCAGAACGGGCACGGGCGGGGTTGTTTAATACCAGTTCCCGGATGCTGTTGAGTCCATTGAATATAAACTGCGGATTGATATGGGCTTTGAGTGTGGTAATCTCCAGTTCTTTCAGCAGGTTTTCCAGTCGCACCTGGTCCAGGTTCTGTTGTCTGGTTTTCTGCACATAGTGGTAAGCAAAATAGAGCAGGTTCCAGATGAGTACAAAATGGAAATAAGAGAAGGCAAAACGAATGGAAATATTGAGAAAAGAGTACTCAGCTATTTTAGGGGATTGAATACCCAGTATCCGTTCGGCGGCCACAATGGCACTTCCGATGAGGAAAGAGAAAAGTAAGGCTGTGATGATCAGGTAAAAAAACTGGCGTTTGATTTTGAGATTTAGTATCCCGGTTCGTTGTATAAAGAAACGCATACAGTGCGTAAGCGTAAAGCCAACGATAAAGTGGGTGGCCAGCTGTTCATAAAAATGGGGCTGGGGTATGGTACGGAAAGCCAGGTAAAAGAAAATATTGATCAGGGTATACAGGGCCCAGCCCGATACCTGGAATATCCAATATGTTACCTGGTGCTTTCTCATGAAAGCTCTAAAGTATTCAATATTCTGCTATCATGTACCCGGGACTGGATAACCGGATCAAATGCCAGATAGATGGGTTAATTCACCCGGCCTTGTATTTTTCGGCATTTCTTCGGTTAGATTGCATAAATTCCCTCCTCAATTAATTTGTTACAGACATGAGAAAACAAGCGTTCGGCCTGCTGGCCGGTTTCAGTTTTGTTGTTGCTGGTTTTGCACAAGCCAAACCCGAGTGGGAAGACATTTTCCGTCGCATCAACGATGAGGTACAGCAAAAATCCAGGGCCTATGGTACCCTGAAAGAAGCTACCGAAACCATCGGTCACCGGCTTACTGGTTCATCCAATGGTAAAAAAGCAGAGGAATATGCCTATAATCTCCTGAAATCCTATGGTTTTAAGGATGTACGATACCAGCCTTTTGAAGTAGAGAGCTGGAGCCGGGGTACGCTGGAAGTAGCAGTGGGTAATAATCCCCAGTCACTCTCCGCCATTAAATCCGTATCGCTGGCGCATTCGCCTGTGAAGTCAGATGTAACCCCGGAAGTGGTGGATATGGGTAATGGTCTGGAAGAAGATTACCTGTCCAGTCCGGGTAAAGTGAAAGATAAAATTGCATTGGTTTACCTGGGTGTATTACCGGGATCGCCGCAGGGCACCCGTAGCCTGCACCGTTCTGAAAAGACAGCACTGGCTACTAAATATGGCGCCAAAGGCATCATCATCATTAATACTGCCAATGGGGGCATCCTGCTCACGGGTACCGCATCGGTAACCGGTAAACTCATTCCCATTCCTGCCGTATGTATTGGTAAGGAAGATGGCATGGCTTTTAAAGCACAGGTTGCTAAAGAGAAACAATATGCACACATCAATATGACCAATTTCTCGGGCATGATCAAGGCGCGCAATGTGATTGCCACCATCAAAGGCACCAGCCTGCCCAATGAAAAGATTGTTGTGGGCGGCCACCTCGACAGCTGGGATCTGGCAACAGGAGCCATTGATAATGGTATCGGATCCTTTTCGGTGCTGGATATGGCCCGTACATTCCAGGCCTTGAAACTGCGTCCGCAGCGTACGGTTGAGTTTGTGATGTTCATGGGTGAAGAAGAGGGTCTGCTGGGCTCCAAAGCCTATGTAGCTGATGCAGTAAAAAATAAAACCATTGACCAGTTGCGGTATATGCTCAACTACGACATGACCAATGACCCCAAGGGCTATTCTACTACCGCGGAAGAAAGTAAGGATTTATTCCAGTCCATCGGCGCCATTGCCAATAAGCTGGATACCAGTTTCCGAAACTCATTCCGCAGTGGTGCCGGCTTACACAGCGATCACCAGCCGTTTATGTTGCATGGTGTTCCTACGGGTGGGGCTGCCGGTGGTAGTTTGCCCAATAATGCCGGTCCCTGTTACCATGCCGACTGCGATGCTTTCCGCCTGGTGGATGAACAGGGCATGAAGAATACCGTTCGGTTCAATGCTATGCTGGTATATGGTATTGCCGATGCGCCGGTGATCAAAGCCAAACATTTTACCGATGCGGAAACCCGTGATTTCCTGCTGAAGAATAACCTGAAAGAACCTTTGAAGATTGCCGGTGAATGGCGTTGGGAAGATTGAAATAATAACTGAATGATTCGGAATAGGGGAGTGTTATGCTTCCCTATTTTTTTGCCCCATACCGGGTAATAAACTGCAGAGCCATGTAGTGATCATGGCCGCCATCATACCCCCGGCCAGGTCTAAGGGGAAATGCTGTGCCAGGTATACCCTTGAGTAAGCAGCTGTTAAGGCCAGTATAAAACCCAGTGGTAACACCCACCTGCCACGAATGAGTAAACAGGCCAGCAACATGATCGTAAAAGCAGTCGTCGTATGTCCGGATGGAAAGCTGTTACTGCTGTGCACGGTAACGCCTGCTACGGTATGCAGCAGGGATGCATCCTGAATAACGGCGGCTGGTCTTTGTGTTTGGCTAAAAAAAATATGTTTACTGCTTTGTGCAATCAGTGTAGAAATAACAATTGCGCCAATAACCATCCAGGTAGCATACCTGCGGTATAAAAATGTCAATATAACTACCGGCACCCACACAATACCATCACCCAGGTTGGTGGCATAGCGGAAAAAAAGATCGGCAGTTTTACCGAGATCGTGGTTCAGCAGCAGGAAAGCGTCCACCCGCCCCATGCGCCAGCTCAATACCAGCAATATTACAGCGGTAATGGCAGTTACTACCATACCTGCTTTCCATTGCTGCTTTGCTGTGGGACTGAGGTTCATGAGGCAAAGATAACGGATGGAGGTTGGAAGTTGCAGATTGGCAGTTGGATGTTGGGGCCGGATATCCGAAACCCCATAAAAGAACCCACTCCAACCCCAACCATAAACCATAAACCAAAAACCATAAACCAAAAAGAGACCACCCAAGCACAGGCAGTCTCTTTAACACGCACACAACTAAAAAATCATCAGGCAATGCCAGCCAGTTCCAGGCTTTTCTTTTTCAGTTTAATGATATCCAGGTTGTCGATGATGGGATCGGTGGTGAGGATCAGGGAGGTATTATTCTCTTTCCACCAATTCTGACCAGCCAGTTTGCTGTAGTGCAATACCCCGATCAGGTATTTTCTTTCTGCCTCAGCATGCCATTCTTCAATCCACTCGAATTCTTCCCGGGGGATATAACTCCAATCGTCGAAGCTCACATATACTTTCAGGTAATAATCATTGGTTAAATCATGCGGTTTATGGTGATACAGTTTTTTGTATTCGTATTTGTAATTGTATCGGAGGGCGGCAATATCACTCAATACTGCGGAGGCAGTGGGAAAACTACCGGCACCTTTTCCATAAAAAAATTGTTTATCGGCAAAACCACTTTCAATCACCACACCATTGTATTCGTTTTTTACAAAGGAAAGCGGTTCGTCGTGTTTCACGAATTGGGGTAAGACGAATGCTGCTACCTGGCCGTTATTGAGTTTTTTGGCTTGTGCAATGAGTTTGATGTCCCAGTGTTTTTCCTTGGCTACCAGTGCATCGCTCAGTTGTACCTGTTGGATACCGGTAAACAGGATTTCATCCGGATGGGATACGATACCATAGGCGTGGTTCAGCAGGATGGTCCATTTGTTTACAGCATCATACCCTTCCACATCCAGTTTGGGATTGCTTTCTGCAAAGCCCAGTTGTTGGGCCAGCAGTAAGGCCGACTGGAAATCGAGTTTATCCTCAAACATTTTGGTGAGGATGAAATTGGTGGAACCATTAACAATGGCACGGATGGAATGCAGCAGGTCATTATCGTAGTATTCTTCCAAATTACGGATAACCGGAATGGAAGCACAGGCCGATGATTCGTAGAGAAAAGACTGGCCGGTTTCCTGTTGGAGGGAGAGTAATTCGGGCAGGTGTTCGGCAATCATTTTCTTGCTGGCACTAACCACAGCTTTCCCATTGAGCAGGGCGGTGGATACGATCTGAAAAGCGGCGTTGGCGTCATCAATTACTTCCACCACGACATTAATCTCCGGATCCTGCAGGATATCCTCTTTTTGAGTAGTAAACAGGCTGGCCGGAGCATCTCTTTTTTTATCAGGATGTTTGATACATACTTTTTTAATACTGGCTTTCAGGGAGGGTGTCTGTTTCAATACCTTGTACAGACCTTCGCCTACCACGCCGAAGCCAAATAATCCAATCGTCAGTTGTTTGTGTGTTTCCATGTTGCTGAATGCTTATTGATCGTTATACAGTTACTTGTTGAATGGTGTTTGTTTGGGTGATGCGCTGAAAAGTGTCAGACAGGTCGGCAACCAGGTCTTCGGTTTCTTCAAGACCGATGGAGAGTCTGATGAGGCTGTCTTTTACGCCTGCGCTTCTTCTTTTTTCAGCGGGAATCGATTTATGCGTCATATTCGCCGGATGCGATACCAGGCTTTTAATGCCTCCCAGGCTTTCTGCCAGTTTGAATAAACGGGTATGGGTTACAAAAGCAATGGCTGCAGCTTCGGTATCATTTTTCAGGGTAAAGGATACGATACCGCCAAACCCCCTGGATTGTTTGCGTGCCACGGTATGGTTGGGATGGGTGCTGAGTCCGGGATAAAATACCTGGTCTACCGCTGGATGTGTTTGTAAAAACTCGGCTACCTGCTGTGCAGAACGGGCATGTTGACGAACGCGCAGGTGCAGGGTTTCAATACCGCGGATCACGAGCCAGCTGTCGAAGGGGCCGAGGATATTACCGCAGGCATTCTGAAAATATTTGAGTCTTGCACCGGTTTCACTGTCTTTGGCAACCACAATACCGGCAATCAGGTCACTGTGACCACCCAGGTATTTGGTGGCACTGTGTACCACAATATCCGCCCCCAGGTCGAGGGGTTGCTGGAATACCGGTGTGGCAAAGGTATTGTCCACACAAAGCAGACAGTTGTGCTGTTTGGCAATCTTTGCAATAGCCTGTATATCGGATATTTTAAGGGTGGGATTGGTGGGAGATTCCAGCCAGATGATTTTTGTTTTAGGGGTGATGGCAGCAGCTACCAGTTCGGGCCGGGTGGTATCTACATACCGTACGGTGATGCCGAATTGTTCATATACGTTATTAAATAATCGGAAAGCACCGCCATAGATATCATCCACTGCTATGATTTCGTCACCGGTTTTCAGGAGCTTGATAACAGCGTCGATGGCGGCAAGGCCACTGGCAAAAGCCAGGCCGGTGCTGCCATTTTCCAATCGGGCTACCAGCTCTTCCAGTGCTGACCGGGTGGGATTACCGCTGCGGGCATAATCATATCCACGGTTAACACCGGGTGCTTCCTGTACAAAAGTGGAAGTCTGGTAAATGGGCACAGAAACGGCGCCGGTTAAGGGATCGGTAGGAATGCTGTGAATCAGTTGTGTTGCGTTGCTCATGTTAAACAGGTTTGCTCCCCTTCGGGGAAATTGATTAATGTATAAGGTTCCTGGTACAACTGATCCGGAAGGGAGCGAACTTACCTGATGAGCCATGCATAGCTGGGTATATGCATAAAAAAAGCTCATCCGGTAAGTCAGATGAGCTTGAACTATGTTGTGCAGCAGTAGCTGCTGATAATCAAACTTTTACTCTGACTTATCTTTTCCCGCTTGTGGCGGGATCGGATTTGGCACCTTCATACCGGTGAGTATTCGGTATGGGTTGCCAAGGCATCATCGGGCCATTTCCCTCTGCCTTTCTTGATAAGTTGTTGTTGAAAGAACTGATGCAAATGTAGGATGGCTTTGCTGAATCTGCCAAATTCTTTTTTTTATTTTTTTTGTCAAAATGGCTAGAATCCTTTCCCATAAAGGGTTTGGGCGAATTTGGAAAACTTCCTAACAAATGTTCGCTTGCAACTTTTTGTCCATTCGCAATGTTCTTATCTTTACGATTCAACTATGGCAAAGACTCCCCGGAAAACGGCTCCCCAACCCACTATTCCCGACACAGCAGAACAGATTCATGTATTTGGTGCGCGGGAACATAACCTGAAGAATATTGATTTATCCATTCCCAAGAATAAACTGGTGGTTTTTACCGGCGTTAGCGGCAGTGGTAAATCCTCCCTGGCTTTTGATACGATCTATAATGAAGGACAGCGCCGTTACATGGAAAGCTTCAGTGCTTATGCGAGGCAGTTCATCGGGGATATGGAAAGACCTGATGTAGATAAGATTACCGGCTTGTCGCCGGTCATTTCCATTGAACAGAAAACCACCAACAAAAACCCGCGTTCTACGGTTGGTACCGTTACGGAAGTATACGATTTTATGCGTTTGTTGTTTGCGCGTATTGGGGAAGCTTACAGCTACAATACCGGCAAAAAAATGGTGAAGTTCAGTGAGGAGGAAATTGTTGCCAATATTTTTCAAAAATACCAGCAGAAAAAAATCAGTTTACTCGCACCATTAATCCGCGGCCGGAAAGGACATTACCGGGAACTGTTTGAAGATATCCGCAAAAAAGGATTCCTGAAAGTGCGCGTTGACGGAGAAATACTGGACCTGACTCCCAAGTTACAGGTTGACCGTTATAAGATACACGATATTGAAGTGGTGATTGACCGCTTACAGGTAAGTCCCGATATGAAAGTGCGGTTGAGTCAGAGTGTTCAACAAACCCTGAAAATGGGGAAGGATCTCATGTTCCTGTTGTTGAACGATACGCAGAAGATTGTGCAGTATTCCAAGCAACTGATGTGTGAGGATACCGGGATCAGTTATGAAGAACCATCACCCAATGCTTTTTCCTTTAACTCACCCTATGGTGCTTGTCCCACTTGTAAGGGATTGGGTAATGTGTACAGCATCAGCATGGAAGCGGTATTGCCGGATCGCTCGTTGAGTATTAAGGAAGGTGGTATTGCCCCCCTGGGTGAACAGCGGGATGCTTATATGTTCCGGAATGTGGAAGTACTGGCCAAGAAACATAAGATCAGTCTGGATAAACCCATTAAAGACCTGCCTGAAAAAGCATTGAATATTTTATTGTATGGTAAGGAAAGCCCCGATCTGGATGAGCCGGTGGATATGGATGAGCAAACCGATGCCAAACCCTATGAAGGTGCATTTGAAGGGATTGTACCCATGCTGCGCAGGTGGTTTACGGGTACCGGCAGCAGTGAAGCTTTGCGGGAATGGGTGGAAAAATTTATGGAACTGAAAGCCTGTGGCAGTTGCCATGGCGACCGGTTAAAGAAAGAGAGCCTCTGGTTTAAAGTAGACGGAAAAAATATTGCCGAGTTAAGCAATATGAACCTGGATAAATTATTCCACTGGTTCAACCAGATTGAAAAAAGACTTTCCGATAAGCAGAATGCCATTGCCAAAGATATCCTCAAGGAAATCCGTGAACGGCTGCAATTCCTGCTGGATGTAGGATTAACCTATCTCTCTCTCAACCGGCCCTCCCGCACACTCAGTGGCGGAGAGTCACAACGCATCCGGCTGGCCACGCAGATTGGCTCGCAGCTGCAGGGGATCACCTATATATTGGATGAGCCATCGATTGGTTTGCACCAGCGTGATAACCATCAACTGATTCATGCATTACAGAACCTGCGTGATATTGGGAACAGTGTACTGGTGGTAGAGCATGATAAAGATATTATGCTGGCCGCCGATCACCTGGTGGATATTGGCCCGGCTGCAGGAAAATACGGGGGCGCCATTGTTGCTTCCGGTACACCAGCTGAGGTATTAAAAAGTAAATCCGATACAGCTCAGTACCTCAACGGACAAAAACAGATTGAAGTTCCTGCTGAAAGAAGAATGGGTAATGGCAAATCACTGGAATTAAAAGGAGCCACTGGTAATAACCTGAAAAATGTTTCCGTAAAATTTCCATTGGGTAAACTCATTGTCGTAAGCGGTGTGAGCGGCAGTGGTAAATCTACCCTGGTGAATGAAACGCTGTATCCTTTGTTATCGAAGCATTGTTACAATAGCCGTGTTACCCCAATGCCGTTCCAGTCGATCAAAGGATTGGAGCATATTGATAAAGTAATAGAGATAGATCAGTCACCCATCGGCCGTACACCCAGGAGTAATCCTGCTACCTATTGCGGATTTTTCACAGAGATCAGAACCTTGTTTGCGTCTGTTCCTGAATCGAAAATCAGGGGTTATAATGCCGGCCGTTTTTCTTTCAATGTAAAGGGGGGGCGTTGTGATATGTGTGAAGGTGGTGGCATGCGGGTTATTGAAATGAATTTCCTGCCAGATGTATATGTGCATTGCGAAAAATGCAACGGTAAAAGGTATAACCGGGAAACCCTCGAGATACGGTACAAGGGTAAATCCATCAGTGACGTATTAAACATGACCGTGGATGAAGCCTGTGATTTCTTCCAGCCGGTTAATTTTCTCTATCGTAAGATCAAAGTATTACAGGATGTGGGTCTGGGGTATATTACCCTGGGTCAATCTGCCGTAACCCTGAGCGGGGGAGAAGCGCAGCGGGTAAAACTGTCAACCGAGCTGGGTAAAAAAGATACCGGTAAAACCTTTTATATACTGGATGAGCCTACAACGGGTTTGCATTTCCAGGATATCCGTCATTTATTGGATGTATTGAATAAACTGGTGGACCGTGGTAATACGGTACTGGTAATTGAACACAACCTGGATGTTATTAAAGTAGCCGATCATATTATTGATTTGGGTCCGGAAGGTGGTGATGGTGGGGGCAGGATATTATTTGAAGGAACACCGGAAGCCATGGTCAATCATCAAGAGAGCCATACGGCCCGGTTTGTTAAAGCTGAACTGGGACTTTAGACAGCTTTAATCATTTCAATATGTTCAATACCGTCTTCGAGGTACATGTCACTGTCCTGTACAAAGCCGAAAGATTCATAAAACTGCTGTAAGTATAACTGAGCGCCGATACGGATGGGCGATTTACCAAATAATGCATAGCAGGTTGGAATGGCCTGTTCCAGCAATGCACGGCCTGCGCCTGTGCCTCGGAATGCTGGGGAACTGACCACCCGGCCGATGGATACTTCGGCAAAAGAAAGTCCGGCAGGCAGTAAGCGGGCATAAGCCACCAGTTTATTGCCAATCCATCCCATGAGGTGCTCAGCAGATACATCTTTTCCATCTGTATCCAGGTAAACACAGTTTTGTTCTACCACAAATACTTCACTGCGCAGTTGGAGTATGGCATAGAGTTCCTCGGGGCTAAGTGCTGCAAAGGGTTTATGGATCCAGTTGATTTGCGTCATTTCAGGTTGATTTAAGCACTGTAAGCTGCAAAAATAGTGGCAGAACCACAATTATTTCACACCTTTGCCCGGTTGCGGCAAAATGCTGCGGAGGAACTATGAAAAAAAAAGTAGCCATTATTGGTGCCGGACCTGCTGGTCTTACTGCGGCTTACCTGTTGGTTAAAGGCGGACAGGAAGTGGTGATTTTTGAAAAAGACCCGCAATATGTAGGTGGTATTTCCCGGACTGAGTCCTATAAAGGGTATCATTTTGATATTGGCGGTCACCGCTTTTTTTCGAAATCGAAAGAAGTGGAAGATTTCTGGACAGAGATATTGGGAGATGAAATGCTGGAAAGGCCCCGTAGTTCCCGAATTTTTTACAACAAGCAGTTTTTTTCCTACCCGCTGGTGGCTTTTGAAGCATTGAATAAACTGGGTATTATCGAAAGTGGGCTTTGTGTATTGAGTTATCTGAAGGCCAAGGCATTCCCCATTAAGAACCCCGCGAATTTTGAGGATTGGGTAACCAACCAGTTTGGCAAACGGCTCTTTAATATTTTCTTTAAAACCTATACCGAAAAAGTGTGGGGTATTCCCTGTAAGGAAATCAGTGCCGATTGGGCGGCCCAGCGGATCAAGGGATTGTCGTTAAGCAGTGCGATCTGGAATGCAGTATTCAAACCCTCCAGGAAAGCGGGTGATAAGGATAAAGTCATAAAGACCCTGATTGATTCTTTCCGTTATCCTAAACAGGGGCCGGGTATGATGTGGGAAGTGTGTGCAGCCAAAAGTCAGGCCATGGGCGCCACTTTGAAAATGAACTGTGGTGTGAAACAGATTGAGCTGCGTGGGAACAACTGGCGGGTAGATACTACAGATGGAAATAGTTTCGACGGTTTTGATTATGTGCTTTCGTCTGCACCTATGCGTGAGCTGGTAGCATCCGTATCTCCTGCATTTCCGGCTGCAGCAGCCAATGCAGCCAAGTCTTTGGGATATCGCGATTTTCTCACGGTGGTACTGATCTGCCGCGATGAAGATGCGTTCTCCGATAACTGGATTTATATCCATGATCCGAGTGTGAAAGTGGGACGTATTCAGAACTTCAAATCATGGAGCCCCTATATGGTTCCCGATCCTTCGATGGCTTGTTATGGACTGGAATATTTTTGTTTTGAAGGGGATGGGTTGTGGACCAGTAGCAACGAAGAACTGATTGAACTGGGTAAAAAGGAAATTGAAAAGATCGGTCTCACCAAGGGTAGCGCCGTGGTTGATGGTTATGTGGTACGTCAGCCCAAAGCGTATCCGGTATATGATCAGGATTACAAAGATCATGTTGACCGTATCCGGCAGGCTTTGGATCAATATCCTGGTTTATACCTGGTTGGGCGTAATGGTATGCATAAATACAATAACCAGGATCACAGTATGATGACGGCTATGCTGGCTGCTAAAAATATTATTGCCGGAAAAGAAATATATAATCTCTGGGATGTTAATGAAGATGCCGAATATCATGAGGGAGGTGAACGGGGTGCGGAGCAGGCAGTAACCGGTAGGATTGTGCCGGGTAAGGTTTCTTAATACTGCCTGTAGGATTAGTCGTAATGCTTAAACCCGATTTTAGTCCTTGGCCGTGGTTGGGCATCTTTGGCAATCAATTCTTTCAGAACAGCAAAGATATTTTCAATGTCTTTGCTGTTGTTTTTAACTTCCTTCTCCAGTTTACCAAGCTGTAGTAAAATATCCCTGTGTGTGAGTGCATACTCCCTGAGTTTGGTAAATACGCGAATCACTTTGATGTTTACTTCAATGGCAATATCACTGTTGAGTACACTGGATAACATGGCTACACCTTGTTCTGTAAATGCATTGGGTAATGTTCTTCTGCCGCCCCAATTTGAGGTCGCAATTTGCGACCTCAAATTGTTGTACTCTTTCTGTGTGAGTACAAACATGAAATCTTTGGGGAATCGTTTTCTGTTTCGTTTCACCTGTTCATTGAGGCGTTTGGTATCAACGCCATACATGGCCGCCAGGTCTTCATCCAGCATTACACGCTGTCCTCTGAATACATAAATTCGGTTGATGATTTTCTGTTCGGCAACCAATATCTGCAAAGCTTTCCCAGCCATCGTATTTCATTGTTTCATAAATATAAAAAAGCAAAACAGTAGAAATACGATTTAGCAGTGCCATCTCATATTTTAGGGTATAAATACGGGATGCACTTCGCTTAGGCTTGCTTACGCAATACCGGGACTTGCAGATGAGGTTGGCAGTAAGGGTTTAACGGCCCACACCCGGAACGACTGCCAGGCTTTCATTGCCGGTTTCAGATACAGCCTGAACCGCAAAGAAATAATTGTCTTTGGAATAGGGGAGTGAATAACTGGTTTCTGTGGTGAATATTTTTTTCTGCCATACAGCGCTGGTGGTTTCGCGCATCAATATATAATAGCCTTTTACTTTTCCGGTTTTAGGTGCTTTCCAGCTGAGTGAAGTATAGTTGCTTAATCTTCTGACTTCCACTTTCACTTCTTCTGGCATGGCCGGGGCTTTGGCCAGGTTGGCCAGGTTGCTGAGGTTCATGGCGCTGTTTTTGCGCAGGTATTCAAAGTCCATGAACTCAGGCAGATCGCCGTATTGGATACCTTTTTCCTTACGCACATCCTGGTGCTGGTGGTAATAATTTTCATTCATTTCTGTAAAACGTACAGCAGCATAACCATTTTCCACAAACGGGGTATGATCGCCACCCCGCAGGAAACGGTCGTTCCGGTAAATCATTACTACTTCCAGGTTGTCTACATAGCGTTCCCCGATCTCTTTGGTATAACGGGCCAATTGCCTGGCTTTGCCGTCGTTTTCCAGTCCAAGCTGGCGAATATTTTTAGCAACCTTATCTAGCTCATAGGCAGGTAAACCCTCACTGAATACTCGTATGCGGGTATTCTCAATGATATTGGTTTCACTGGTATTATTGCTGCCCATGATATCATTATTTAGTACCGCTTCAATATTCCAGCCTTCTTTTTTGGCTTTGTTAGCCATAAAATTAGCACCCAGTAGACCCTGTTCTTCACCACTTACATTAACAAATATGATGGTAGCCGGGAAGCTGTGTTTACTCATGATGCGGGCGCACTCTATTACGGCGGCACAACCACTGGCATCATCATTGGCACCGGGGGCGTCACCCAAACGATCCATCACACTGCTGCGCATATTATCGAGGTGGCCACTGATCACAAATATGCGTTTGTCGGCAGTATCTGTTCCTTTGAGTATGGCCATTACATTGCCCAGCAGGATGGTGGTATCAACCCTTCTCTTATCAGGTTGCAGGGTAACGGTATCTATAAAGGCTGTGAGGCGACCTCTTGATTGTTGGGCAAACTCATTAAACTTACCCAGTACCCAGTTGCGTGCAGCACCAATACCTCTTTTGGGATCGGTTTGGGTGCTGAGGGTATTCCTGGTGCCAAAACTTACCAGTTTAAGAATATAGGATTGCAGCGAATCTGCCGAAACTTCTTTTACCATTGCCTCTATCTCCGGATCGCGGTTAATAATGGTTTGTGCAGAAGACTGACTGCTGCATACTGCGGCTAATAATACCAGTGAAAGAAATTTTCTCATAAGTATCGTTTAATAAGGACGTCCAATATAAATTGAATATGCTTTACCCGGCAACAGTAACCGGTAAACAGGCGCTGGTTTAGGGCGAATGAAGGGTTATTGTTTGATGAGTCGGACAGATTCCAGTATTTTTTGCCCGATTTCTTTGTAAGCGTTATAGGATTTGGCTTCGCTGGTAAAAGTGACTACCATTAAATCTTTGCCGGACAGGTAGAAATATTGGGTGAACCGAAATTTTAACGTGTTACTGGATGCAGTATACATCAGTTTACGCAAATAATATCCCTGTTTTTGCTCACCTACATTCATTTCAATCTCCACATCTTTGATGCCCAGTTTGATTTCGGTCACGGTTTCTTCAAAAAAATCTTCCATGTCTTCAGCGCTGATGGATTCTTCGAGATCTGAAAACAATACGTTCACGTTTTCCCGGAACATATCGGTGGTATCTGTTACCGGAGAGAGGGCTACCATTTCGGCATTGCCAACTTTGCCGGATGTGTCAATCGTCCAGCTGGCTGGTAATTGTACAAGGTATTTGGGTCTTACCAGTGTTTGCCATTGAAGGGGTGTATCTGTTTGTGCCAGTAGGGGGCTCACCGTAATCAACAGGAGCAGTACGAACAGTAGCTTATTGGGTTTGTTTTGCATCATATCAGTATCTGTATTTATTTTTCCATCTTTCTTTCAGAAATTTCCTCATTTCCTGTTCGCGGGCATTGTTGCCGGGTTCGAAAAAAGTAGTACCTGCAATTTTATCCGGCAGGTATTCCTGTTCAATAAAATTACCTTCCCCATCGTGCGAATACTGGTAGTTCTTTCCATAATTCATGTCTTTCATGAGTTTGGTAGGAGCATTGCGTATGTGCAGCGGTACTGATAAATCGCCATGCTGCTGTACGGCCTGCAAAGCGGCGCCAATAGCCATATAGGAGGTATTACTTTTGGCTGATGAAGCCAGGTAAACAGCACATTGTGAAAGGATGATCCTGCTTTCTGGATAGCCGATCTTGCTAACAGCATCAAATGTAGCATTGGCCAGCAACAGGGCATTCGGATTGGCATTGCCAATATCTTCACTCGCAAAAATGAGCATACGACGGGCTATGAATTTTACGTCTTCACCCCCTTCAATCATACGTGCCAGCCAATACACGGCGGCATTGGGATCGCTGCCCCGCATACTTTTAATAAAAGCGGAAATAATATCGTAATGCTGTTCGCCCTGCTTATCGTATAGTGCAATTTTTTTCTGCGCTACCTGCATCACCAGTGCATCTGTAATGGTAATGCTTTTTGAATCGGCTGCGGCTGTTTGTACAACCAGCTCAAAGAGATTCAGCAGTTTGCGGGCATCGCCACCGGAGATATTGATCAGCGCATTGGTTTCCGCGAGGGTAATATTATAAGTGGAAAGCAACTGGTCTTTTTCCATGGCATCATGCAATAACCGTATCAGTGCTTCATCGGTTAATGCTTTCAATACATAGACCTGGCACCTGCTTAATACCGCACTGTTAACTTCAAAAGAGGGGTTTTCTGTGGTAGCGCCGATCAAGGTGATGATGCCTTTTTCTACCGCGCCCAGCAAAGCATCCTGCTGTCCTTTATTAAAGCGATGAATCTCATCAATGAAAAGAATAGATCCTGGCTGGTGTTTGGCTTGTTCAATGACTTCCCGTACATCTTTCACACCACTGCTGATGGCACTCAGCTGAAAATAAGGCGCCCGGAGACTATGGGCAATGATATGTGCAATGGTGGTCTTACCAACACCCGGTGGGCCCCATAATATCATGGATGGAATACGCCCTTGTTCTATGGCCGATCTGAGTATGCTTCCCCGGCCGGTCAGGTGTTCCTGTCCCACGAGATCGTCCAGGGTAACCGGACGCAGTCGTTCAGCCAGGGGTGCTTGGTTATTCATCATGCTAAAATTAACGCAAACCGGCTAATGAGCCTGCCTTATTCCGCGTCGAAATAAGCTTTGTACTGTTTCAGCAGTCGGAAACAAATGATTACATGGGTAACCAGCGCTGCACCAATCAGTAAGATGGCAACGGATACCGTTTTGAGCAGGCGGATGAAAAAAGCAGGGTCCATATTGGCCGGTAAGCCTGGCTGACGCTCCAGGGCCTGACCTACAAAATCCTGAAGTGCTACGGGGCCCATGAAGAGTATACTGGCAGCATTCAGGAAAAACATGCCACCGGCGGCCAGTGATACATAGCCATTTACTTTGATCCAGTCACGCAAAGACGGTTTGCAACGACGCCCCCCATCGATGGCTTTCTGGAGAAACTGGATGCTGGAAAAATTATAAATGACCATGCAGGCCAGCATGAATACAATGAGTAGTAAACCTGGATTGGCCAATGCCGGCAATAGCATCAATAGTCCCATCAATCCAAAAAATCCGGTTACCGGTAATAAAACATAGGTGAGAATGCGGAAAAGCTTCGTGGATCTGATCATGCAGCAATAAGTTATAACTGAACACAAATGTAGCAGTTCGGCACAGGAGTCTCAAAAATACCCTGAAAGGGCGGAATACCTAATTTGCTTAGGTATTATTATTTTTTGTATCTTTAAGTCATGCGGCCATCTGCTTTATTGAAAGGGTGCCTGGAACCCATTGTTCTGCAAATGCTCAAAGAGCATGGGCGTATGTATGGGTATCAGCTGACGCAGCAGGTAAAAGAGCTGACCAAAGGGGAGTTGTCGATTACCGAAGGCGCTTTATATCCGCTACTGCACCGGCTGGAAGCTGCGGGGGTGCTGGAAACAACAGTTGAGCAGATGGATAACCGTATGCGCAAATATTACAGCCTCACCCGGTCGGGTAAAAAGCAGGCAGAACTGTCTCAGCATGCATTAACCACTTTTATAGAGAACCTGCAATCTATTTTTCATCAACCCAAAACTGCTTCATGATGCTAACGAAAAGTCAAATTGATCAGTTATTTGTTTTTTGTGAAAAACACCGGGTATTACACTATGATCTGCAGGTGGAGATCGTGGATCACCTGGCCAATGCTATTGAGGAACGTATGGCCAATACTCCATCGCTGGATTTTGATACCGCATTGAAACAGGTACATGACGGATTTGGTCCGCTTGGATTACGAAATATGACGGCAGGCCGTGAGCAGGCTATGGAGAAGCGGTACCGGTTTATGAAGTGGCAATTATTCAAATCCTATTTTTCTTTACCCAAGTTTGCATTTACCTGTTTGTTGCTCGCGCTGGTAGTAAGTATGCCCGCCTTTTTCCGGCAGGATCAACTGTCCTGGGTATTGCTGGTATTTTTCGGGCTTACGGCTCTGTGGTACCTGCGTTTTCACTGGGCTGTTTATCAACGCTACCGCAAGCAACAGCGGTTACCACTGCTCATGACTCATAGCAGCTATTTATATTTTAGTCCGGCATTGCTTGCTTTTGGATTTCAAATTCTAAATGGGGCACTCAAATATTCAGGTTATGCTGCTGAAGGACTTCAAATGAGTATGGTTCAATATTATTTGTGTTCTATTGTTTGTGTTTTTTATATCCTGTTTGCACAGATCAGATGGGAAATGTGGCATATTGTACATCAAAAAGCCAGGGAAATGTATCCCCTGGCTTTCGCGAAATAATATATACTTAATTGTTTACTGCAGGTCCAGTTTAATCTGCAGTTCAGTAAATTGTTTATCATCAATACTGCTGGGGGCATCCAGCATAACATCTCTGCCGCTGTTGTTTTTGGGGAAAGCAATAAAGTCGCGTATGCTTTCACTGCCACCGAGGATGGCACAGAGGCGGTCGAAACCAAAAGCAATACCACCATGCGGTGGGGCACCATATTCAAAAGCACCCAGCAGGAAACCAAATTTATGCAAAGCCTCTTCGGGGCTCATGCCCAGTGCGGCAAACATTTTTTCCTGTAATTCGCGCTGGTAGATCCGGATGGAGCCACCGCCGATTTCATTACCATTCAGTACCATATCATAAGCGTTGGCTTTGATATGTGCATAGGGATGCTCCAGGTATAGATCTGCATTTTCAATGACCGGATTATTATTAATCATCACTTCAATATGGTCAGGCTTGGGAGAAGTAAAGGGGTGGTGGCGGGCAACCCAACGGTTTTCTTCTTCCGCATATTCAAACAGGGGAAAATCCAGTACCCAGAGTAATTTGAATTCGTCTTCCCTGCGCAAGCCCAGACGACGTCCCATTTCCAGTCGCAGTTCACTGGTGGCTTTACGGGTTCTTTCTTCCCGGCCTGCCAATATCAGTACCAGGTCACCTGCTTTGGCACCGGCGGCTTCGGCAATGGCTTTGAGTTTGTCTTCTGCATAAAATTTATCTACACTGCTTTTGAAACTGCCATCTGTATTACACTTGATATATACCAGCCCTTGCATACCGATCTGGGGTCTTTTCACCCATTCGGTCAGTTCATCGGTTTGTTTACGGGTATATTCGCTGCAACCCGGGGCGGCAATAGCCAGTACGGTTTCTGCATTATCGAAAACACCAAATCCTGCACCATTTATGAGCTCGCCTTGTGCCAATAATGCCCCACCCTTTCGGAAAGCCGATTTGAGATTGGCGATCTGCATCCCAAAACGGATATCGGGTTTATCATTGCCATACTGCCACATGGCATCTTCCCAGGTCATGCGGGTGATGGTTTCGGTATAGTCGATATTGCGTACGTCTTTGAAAATGCGTTTTACCAGGCCTTCAAACATATGCAGGATATCTTCCTGTTCCACAAAACTCATTTCACAATCGATCTGTGTAAACTCCGGCTGCCGGTCGGCCCGCAGGTCTTCATCCCGGAAACATTTTACAATCTGGTAATAGCGATCATAGCCACTGACCATCAGTAATTGTTTGAAAGTCTGGGGAGATTGGGGCAGGGCATAAAACTGACCGGGGTTCATGCGGGAGGGAACCACAAAATCGCGGGCACCTTCCGGGGTAGATTTGATCAGGAATGGGGTTTCTATGTCCATAAACTGGTGTTCATGGAGGTAGTTACGGGCAGAACGATTGACCGCATAACGCAGTTCGATATTACGCTTCACTGCATTGCGACGCAGATCGAGGTAACGATATTTCATGCGCAGGTCATCACCACCATCCGTGTCGTCCTGTATGGTAAAGGGAGGTACAGCAGATTTATTGAGGATGGTGAAAGCAGTTACCTGGATTTCAATATCACCGGTTGAGAGGTTGGGATTCTTATTGCTTCTTTCCTGTACCAGACCTTTAATCTGCAATACAAATTCACGCCCCAGTGGCTGTTCATCCAGCAGGGTATTCAGGTTCTCACCAAAGAGTAACTGGGTAATACCATAACGGTCGCGCAGATCCACAAACGTAATCGCGCCGAATTTACGCACGGTTTGAACCCATCCGGCGAGGGTTACTTCCTGGTTAATATCACGGATACTTAATTCACCACAGGTTTTGGAACGATACATGTGTCATTTTTGGATTGAAACAATGAAATCGGTACTGCTGTACGCGAAGAAGGGAGCCTGCTACAAACCCGGTTCCAACAGTGCCGAAGGGTGGCAAATATACTTCAAAAAGGGGGTTTGACCGACTTGCAAATACCGGTCTTTCCATAGAACTTTGCAACCGATGCAAGCAACCACATCCCGCAGGACCCGCCGGGCAGCTGTAGCCTTATTTTTTTTCATGGCAGGCCTCTGTTTTGCCAGTTGGGCCAGCCGCATACCGGATATCAAGCAAAAATTACAGTTGAGTGATGCCGGTCTGGGGGCTGTGTTACTGGCTTTGCCGGCCGGCCTGATGGTCAGTCTGCCTTTTTCAGGCTGGGCCGTTACCCATTTCAGCAGCCGGGTAATGGTACTGATTGCATCGGCCGGATATCCGCTTACCCTTGTACTCCTGGGTTCTGTAGGGGCGGTCTGGCAACTGGTATCCTGCCTGTTTCTATTCGGTTTATTCGGGAACCTCTATAATATTTCCGCCAATACACAGGCAGTAGGGGTGGAATCACTTTACCAGCGTTCCATCATGGCAACGTTTCACGGCATCTGGAGCCTGGCGGGCTTTTCGGGAGCTGCTATTGGCAGTTTGATGATTGCCAACGGGCTCAGTACCCAACAACATTTTCTGATTGTATGTACGGGTTGCTTATTGGTATCCTTACTGGCACAGCGGAATATTCTACCTGCCGATCAGCAAACCAATAGTGACCAGCGGCTCTTTGTTAAACCAGATCTGCGTATTTTAAAACTGGGTTTGATTGCGTTCGGCTGCCTGGTTTGTGAAGGCACCATGTTTGACTGGAGTGGTGTTTATTTTCAGGATGTGGTAGAGGCGCCGGCCAAATTAACCACGCTGGGTTATACCGTATTCATGGGCACCATGGCTACCGGTCGTTTTTTGGGCGACAGGCTGGTGGTTAAACTGGGGATCAAGCCGATGTTGCAGGGCAGTGGTATCATCATCAGTATCGGGTTATTGATATCGGTCTTGTGGCCTTCTGTAATTATGGCCACAGTAGGTTTTCTGTTGGTTGGACTGGGTGTTTCATCCGTGGTACCCCTGGTCTACGGATTGGCCGGTAAATCCAAAACCATGGCACCGGGAGTAGCCCTGGCTGCCGTATCTACCATTGGTTTCCTGGGCTTTCTGGCAGGCCCGCCACTGATTGGATTTATTGCATCTGTTGCCAGTCTTCGCTGGTCTTTCACGCTGATTGCTTTCATAGGACTATCCACCTCCCTGCTGGCCACATTCATGCGTTTGGATGAACGTTAAATAACTGATAAAAGAAGGGGTATGGCCCTTTTAAGGTCTTTCTGGTAAAGGAATTGAATAGGAACAGTATAATCCTGATTCTATACCTAAAACCTTGACCATGAAAAAACTTTTCCTCATTGCAGGTTTACTCGTACTACTCAGTTCCTGTTCGAAATCAGTACTCACCACATATCCACCGGATGTGTCGGGTACCTGGACTTTAGCCGAAGCTTCCCGCAGTAATGGGTTGGGTTGGCAATACATCAACAGTAATCTGGATGGTGGTCTCTTTGATTTTTACCGCAGCGGTGCCGCTACTTATGACGACGGGCATAATCTTATGCGCGGCAGCTGGAAAATATATACCCGTAACAGCGGTTACTACGATCAGTACGGCCAATACTATAACCAGCTACACCATGTTTTTGAAGTGAATGTTTACGATGGTTATACCGGTGCATCCGTAGATATGTATTTCGACCAGGTGATCCGGTCGGGCAATCTGTTAATCGCCACCCACTATGATGGTTACTACGTATATCGTTATGTTTTCCAGCGGTATTAAAGCAGACATTATTTCCGCATTACCGAATAGTTTTTATTACCGTTGGCAGCTTGTTTGGCCGGAGCCGGTTTACTGAAGATCAGGAAGAGCAGGGATGTTCCGGCAATAGCCAAAACGATGGGTTTCATGGTTTGATGTTTGAAAAATGGCAAAAAGAGTTACCTACCGTTGTTAAACGGTACCATTGCTTCAGACGAGGTTATATAAGGGGGGATGCTGCTTCATGACAGCATTACATCTACAACAACACCTGTTTCCGGAAATGGTGAACGGGATGCTTAGTTGAAGTGAACTTCTGGTGGCTTCACGCGCTGGCGGAAACGGGCAAACAGAAATTCAGTGTGGTGGTTCATATAACATGGGAGCGAGGCTCCATTTACTTTGATGACATAAAGATATGGGAGCCCGTGATGGCTGAATATAAAAACAGGGATAAGCGGGACAGGAGTATTCACCAGCGGTTAAGTACCTGTGATGAATGGTAAAATGAGTGCGTTGACGGCAAAAAAAGGGTTTCAGCGGCAGATTTGCTACATGGTTTCAAATTCTTCCCGATGTCTCGGTCGCCAGATCAGGTAGTAAAAAGCCAGGAACAAAACACCCAGTCCAAACGGAATCAGGGAAAGATGTTTGTACGTGATATTACCGGTAACAATCAGGTGATCAAAACC
>JAACZQ010000080.1 GCA_009996675.1 Chitinophagaceae bacterium | reverse complement strand
GTTTGCTGGAATCCTGCTGGAAGAAGAAAGTGGAAGCATTTGTAATATTAACCGGCCGCATCATTCCGCTTCGGGAATATGCCAGTGGGCCCGCTGTTAGCAGGATGCAGAGTACAGCGGAAACAAGCAGTAAGCTTTGGCGGCTTTTCATATCAAGTGACTAAAAATATTATTTTCCCTTTGTTTTTAGTCGCTTTTTTAGGAATTTATTATTATTATTTATTATTTTCAATCCCCCCAACGGGGGGTATTGCAGTATTTATTCCTAATCCTGTGGGATCAAAAGACCGGCCCTTATGATCTATGAATCACTCAACTGTATTGCTGACGAACTGAATGAATACTTCAGGAGTAAGCTGCGGATCACAGAGGATAAAGTGGTGCTGTCGGGTATTATCAATCAGGATGGAACCGTAGCCATACAGGGAGAGAATAAGGTATTACTTACCTTGATTAACCTGGAGAAAGAACCCAGTGTGAAAAGCAATGCCAGTGCCGGTGGAGCCCGAACTTTTGCCAATACCAGTTCGGCTATGAGTATTAACCTCTACGTATTATTTTCTGCTTATTTTACGGGTGCCAATTATGGGGAAGCTTTGCGCTTTCTTTCTTTCGTGATCGCTTTTTTACAGGAGAAAAATGCATTTACACAGGGTAATACCCCCCGCCTCGATACGGGTATTGAAAAACTGACTTTTGAGATGGAGAGTCTGGGTTCAGAGAAACTCAATAATGTGTGGTCAACCCTCGGAGCCAAGTATATGCCTTCTGTTGTATATAAAATCAGGATGCTTACGTTCGATAGTTCCATGGTGCGCGAATACCGTCCTGCAATTGCGGGTATGGAACGTTCGGGCGAAGCCGGGTAACTGATATAAAGTCAGCGGTTTAGGGGCCGCAACCAAAACTTTTATGGCTGCACAGTATCAACTTTTCTGCAGCGTGCGCTTTCGGCATGCTTATTTTGAAGGACAGGATTTTACTGCCATTTCCTGTACGCCGGATGCGGCTACTGCTGATTTTCTGCAAAGGCTGGGTTTGGTTTTCCGCACAACTCCCGATGGTTTCAGTGTCTTATACGATACACAGTTTGCCGGTTCTCCCAGGACAAGGGAACAGGTGTTACAGGAAAAAGTAACATTATGCCTGGTACTGTCGAATAATGATCCATTGCTGGTAGGGTATACCGGTGGGGTAGCCATTACTGATCTGAGCAAAACCGTTTTTTGTTTTGCCAATACCACAGCGGTTGGTAATAATGAAACCCGTGAAACGCTTACCGCTGGTGAAACGGTAGGGGATACAGAGTTATTACAGGTTGATGAAATGCCTTATCCGTTTTTCAGTAAACCATTTGGGTTATTGTTGCTAACACTGCATAGCGGCATGCCGGTGCAATTTGAGGTACGATTCCAGGCTAAACATACCTACTGGCGTTACCTGCTGGTGAGTGAACATTTGCGTACGCTGGTGAACCCGGCGGTGGTAAACCGGGAAACCCGGGAAGTATTTATCGGGCCGGAACAGATGGTTTTACCCGATAACCGGGAGGTTTTGTCCTTCCGTTCGGGTAGTCCGGTAAGCCTGACGGCCAAACCCAATAAATCCTTTCAATTGCTTGAAAATTATGAACCTATGAGTGGCAGGGGACGGGTTATTATTGGGATTTTACCCAATCCGGTTAGTGGTGCTATTACGCGGCTGCCGGCAACAGAAAATGCGGGATTAAATTTTTCGGAAATCTTTCTTTAATGGTTATTAAATATTATATTTAAAATCCAAAACCAACAACTATGGCTGCTACATTAATGACACCAGGCGTTTATATCGAGGAGAAAAACGCCTTCCCCGGCTCGGCGGTTGCCGTTGAAACTGCCCTCCCTGTTTTCATCGGGTATACCGAAAAAGCAGAGCGCAACGGAAAGTCGCTTTTGCACAAACCCACTAAAATTTCCTCTTTCGCAGAATATGTGGAAATGTTTGGCGGGGCGTTTCACCCGCGGTTTACGGTAACCGATGCTCCTCAGGGCACCAAGGAAGAAACATTCAGTCTGAACGGCGCCGAAAAGCTCGTTAAGATTAATGATAACAATACCTTGTATTTCTACAATACCATCCGCCTGTTTTACAGCAATGGTGGTAGCGGTGCGTACATCTTATCTGTAGGTACTTACTCCGGAAAAGACAATCTGGAAATTAAACTGGACGATTTTACCGGCGCAGATGTCAATGTATTCGACGTACTGGAAAAAGAATACGAACCCACACTGGTAGTGGTGCCCGATCTGATTGCCAAACCCGATTTGGCTTATCCATTTTACCAATTGGTATTGCAGCATTGTAATAAGACCCAAAGCCGTTTTGGAATTTTTGATGTAGCACAGGGCGGCAGCAATGCAATGGAAGATATCAATAACTTCCGCGAAAATATCGGTACCAATTTCCTCAATTATGGTGCTGCCTATTATCCCTGGCTGAAAACATCCATTGTTCAATCCACTGAACTGGATTTCACCAACCTCGATGCCTCGGTAGATCTGGGTACCTTATTACCCGAAGATGCTGCCAAGCAGGTGGTAGAGAATATGAAAAAACTGAGTGCCGATGAACTGGCTGCTTCCCGCACCAATGTTCACCAGTCGCTCAAAGCTTCCAGTTCTACCTATGTACATATCCTGGAAGAGATCAGGTCACGCCTGAACCTGTTGCCCCCCAGTGCGGCTATGGCAGGTTTATATACCCTCACGGATAGTTCAAGAGGTGTATGGAAGGCTCCGGCCAACGTTTCTGTGAATATGGTAAATGCCCCTGCGATCAATATTTCGCATGAGCAACAGCAAAAAATGAACGTGGATGTCATTGCCGGTAAGTCGGTGAATGTTATCCGTCCTTTCCCCGGTATCGGAACCCTGGTTTGGGGTGCCCGTACACTGGATGGCAATAGCCAGGACTGGAGATACATCAACGTGCGCAGAACGCTGATCATGATTGAGCAATCATTGAAACTGGCCACACGCGCCTATGTATTTGAGCCCAACGATGCAGGTACCTGGGTAACCATTACCAGCATGATGAATAATTTCCTGTACAACCTCTGGAAGCAGGGAGCATTGGCCGGTGCAGCACCGGAGCAGGCTTATGATGTACAATTGGGTCTTGGAACAACCATGACACCCAATGATATTCTGGATGGTGTGATGCGTATTACTGTGAAAGTAGCAATCGTAAGACCTGCTGAATTCATCGTAATCACATTCCAGCAACAGCAACAGCAGTCATAATTAAGGATTCCCTGATTCAACAACATTTAAACATCTTATAAAAAATATTTTATGGCAGAAAATGGAGCATCCCAATCAGCCTCTACCTGGCCGTTAGTCAAATTTCAGTTCTCTGTAAAAATTGGCAGTGATGAACTGTTCTTCCAGGAAGTAACCGGTTTGTCATCTGAGACCCAGGTAATTGAATACCGTGCTGGTAACAGCCAGGCATATTCCACCGTGAAAATGCCCGGTATCAAGAAATTCGGCAATATCACCCTCAAGAAGGGCATTTTCAAAGACGACAAGAAAATGTGGACCATGTACAATGCCATTAAGATGAACACCATTGAAAGGGTAACCGTGGTGATCAGCTTATTGGATGAAGCCAATGCAGTGGCTATGTCATGGAACCTCACCAATGCATTCCCCTGCAAGATGACCGTGACTGATATGAAGGCCGACGCCAACGAGGCAGCCGTGGAAACAATGGAGCTGGCACACGAAGGTCTGACGATTGTAGCCTAAGCATAAACCCGGAAACGGAGGATTACAGGTATATTGATTAGAAACTGAAAGCGCGTATATGTTGAGTAGCAGCCAATATCCCTATAACATCCCGGCGGGGTTTAGCTTTAAAGTGATCTTTCCCTTATTATTCTTCCTGGATGGAAACGAATGCAGTTTCCAGGATGTCAGTGGTATCAATGTAAGTATTGTTACCACTGACGTTCAGGAAGGAGGTGTAAGTGCGGTATATAAACTCCCGGAAAAGGTCAAATACGATAATCTTGTTTTAAAGAGGGGGCTCCTGAAGGGCTCCTCTCTTTATTTTTGGATGCGGAACTCCTTCAGCAATTTCGACTTCCGCCCCATGGATATTATCGTGAACCTGCAGGATGAAAGGGGCATACCCTCGGTATCATGGATGTTCCGGAAAGCATACCCGGTATCCCTGAAAATATCCGAATTCAAAGCCATGGATAATTCCATTGTTGTGGAAACACTGGAACTGGCGTATTCATATTTTGAAAGGTTGGATAATACCTTATTCTAACGGCTCTGGCCGCAAAATTTTATTGTATGCCATTGGAAATAAGAGAACTGGTTATACGGGTTAATGTCAGGGAGCAAGAACAGAAAAGCGATGATGCCGAACTGAACCGTAAAATCCAGGACATGAAAGCGAAAATTGTAAAGGAATGTATGGAGAAATTACTCTCCCGTTTAGAAAATTTAAATGTAAGATGATATGGGTGTGATGGATTCCTTATTGGGCGGGTTAAAAAAAATCAAGATCGAATGCTTTTCAGATGCTTCCTGTTCTATTACCAAGAAAAAGGGAGAGATAGAAGCATTTATCAACCCCAAATCCTATACCCGGAAAAAAACGGTTGAATACAATAGCCCGGATGTAATAGCTGACAGCGGACAGAGTTACTTCTTTTCCCGCATGGGTGAAGAAACACTCACTTTTGATGAAATCATTGTAGACGGAACCGGATTAACAGAGAACTCACTGGCATCGCTGGTTATGCACCAGGATGTGGAAACCTATATCCAGGATTTTCAGCAGGTGGTTTGCCAGTACGACGGCGATTCACACAGCACCAATTACCTGAAAATATCCTGGGCCAAACTGTCTTTCAAATGTGTGTGTAAATCAGTAACAGTAAAATATACTTTGTTTAAACCCGACGGTACACCACTGCGGGCCTCTATTACCATGGAGTTGCAGAAAAACGTCGACTGGCAGCAAAAAGCCATGGAAGCCGGGAATAATTCTCCGGATCTTACCCATATCAGAACGGTTAAAGCAGGCGATACTTTACCATTGATGAGCTACCAGATTTATGGAGATAGTTCTTATTATATGGAAATAGCGCGGGTTAATAAACTCGCCAATATCAATGCAATCAAACCAGGCGATCAGCTGTATTTCCCCCCTTTGAAAAAATAGTCCATGGCAGCAACACCGCTTGATAACATAAAAACATTATCCCTCCGGCTTACGGTTAAGGTAGAAGGGGCTGCCATTGCAGATACTTATGCTGTTTCTTCAGTATCTATTACCCATGCAATTAATAAAATATCATATGCTGAACTGACCATCATCGGGAATATCGTACCGGAAGATGGGGATGTGCCCATTTCTGACAGTGCCGATTTTGATCCTGGTAAAGAAATAGAAATCACGGCCGGTTATGGAAGCAATGCAGAAGACAGCCTTTTCAAAGGTTATATAGTCCGGCATGCAGTGGAAGTGGATAGTAAATCACCCTTTACCCTCAAACTATTTTGCAGGCATAAGGCGGTGATGATGACTTTCAATAAGAAAGAAAGTAGTTTCAAAGACAAAAAAGATAGTGATATTATAACGGCTGTGGTTGGTGAATACAGTGGGTTGAGTGCTACTACCACTGCTACCACGACTACCTATGAAATGAGTTTTCAGAAAATGGCTACCGACTGGGATTTTATTCTGTCCCGGGCAGAATTCAACGGCCATATCATTACCATGGACGGGCAGGGGTATAATCTCGTAGTTGGTCCCCCTAAGCTCAGTGAAGCATCTATCATGACCATTGCCGTTGGGGTATCCATGCTGGCTTTTGAAGCAGAGCTGAATGCAGAAGACCAGCCGCCCAGCCTTAATGCTTCAGGATGGGATGCCAAAACACAGGCTCTGGTAAAATCGGCTGCAGCAGAACCTTCGGTGAATAGCCAGGGTTCCATTACCCCTAAAACACTATCAACCAAACTCAGCCAGAAAGCATTGGACCTGGTTTCCCCCACACCCATGCCTTCAGCGGAATTAAAAATATGGGCAGATGGTATTCTGCTGCGTAAAAGATTAGCTGCCTTCAAAGGTAAAGTACAGTTCCTGGGTACGGCAAAAGTAAAATCGGGTAGCATTATTACTTTGGAGGGCGTTGGTACTAAATTCAATGGAGATGCATTTGTTTCTGCTGTTACACACCAATTAGACAGCGGTAACTGGGTAACAACAGCAAAGTTTGGATTGGATGATTACCAGATTGTACAGGCGCCTGATTTTGCCAGCTATCCCGCAGGCGGACAATTACCACCCGTACATGGGTTGCAGATTGGTACAGTTAAAAAATTGAGCGGAGATCCCAAGTCGGAGGGACGTATACAGGTAACAATACCCAGTACCGCCACTACACCGCCGGAAATCTGGGCACGCTATGTGAATTTCTATGCTACGGCCGATGCGGGTTCCGGTTTTATGCCGGAAGTAGGGGATGAAGTGGTGCTTGGGTTTCTGGATAATGATCCCCGATATCCTGTGATCGTTGGTTCGGTATATAGTAGTAAGCACAAATCACCCAACCAGCCATCAGATGAAAACAATTATATCAAGTCACTTGTCACCAAGGCAAAACTAAAAGTGACATTCAACGACGAAAAAAAATCCATTAAGATAGAAACGCCGGGTGCTAATTCTATTTTCATTGATGATGAGGGGAAAGGAATAGAGATCAAGGATCAGAATGGAAACAGTATCAAGCTTTCATCTGACGGGATTACACTGAATAGTGCAAAAGACATCATTTTGAAAGCTACCGGGAATGTTACGGTGAATGCTACGGCAAAACTAACCCTGGATGCCAAACAGGATGTAGCCGTATCGGGATTGAATGTAAATGCCACCGCGCAAGTGGGTTTTGCAGCCAAGGGTAATGCGACAGCAGAGTTATCGGCATCCGGACAAACAACGGTTAAGGGTGCTATGGTTATGATTAATTAAAGAGAGAATACTTTATGCCACCAGCAGCGAGATTAACAGATATGCATACCTGTCCCATGCAAACACCGGGTGTGCCGCCCATACCACATGTGGGAGGTCCGATAACCGGGCCGGGTGCTCCAACAGTGCTGATTGGGAAAATGCCTGCAGCAGTGATGGGTGATATGGCCGTATGTGTGGGACCTCCGGATTCAATTGTGAAAGGTTCGGCTACGGTGATGATCTGTGGGAAACCGGCAGCCCGTATGGGAGATACCTGTGCGCATGGCGGGAGTATTGTATTGGGTTGTCCAACTGTAATGATCGGAGGATAAATATGAATAAAGAGATCAAATCTTTTTTGGGAACAGGTTGGAGTTTTCCACCTGTATTCAGTAAGTTCTCCAATTCCATTCAAATGGTGTCGGAGGAACAGGATATTGAAGAAAGCATACGTATTATCCTGAATACTTTCCCTGGCGAAAGGGTTATGCAGCCGGAGTTTGGCTGTTACCTCAAAAGGTTGGTATTTGAGAAAGTTGATGCATCACTGATTACACAGATCAATGATGTGATTGCCCGTGCGCTGCTGAATTTTGAACCACGTATTAAATTCATCAATTCAGAAGTGTTGCAGCGGGATGATATGGAAGGGGTATTGATGATTCGCATTCATTATTCGATCATCATTACCAATACCAGGCACAATATTGTTTATCCCTTCTATTTTACCGAAGGAACAAATGTTCAGTTATAATCTTCCAAACGGCTCTCTAAACAGATATGCGTCAACCAGAAATTTCATATATCGCCGATGGGATTAGCCAGTCTGAACGATACCCCGATTCACTGAAACCTGATTTCTTTCAGGTGGAGGAACGGGACAGGGAGGATCTGCTTAAGTTTGTAATTGAGTTTGGGCAGCACCTGCACTATTATAACCTAAATAATGAAATAGACGGTGATTGGGAAGAAATACTCACGGCTGATGTGATGGTGATTATGCGGGTGATTCCCAAGTTTGAGATCAATACATTCATCCGTAGGTATGAGCAGTTAAAATCAGTTATTTCGGATACGTCACCAGATGCAGATAATATCCGGGCACTTGGCCGGCTACTACATTTTTTGTATTCATTTCTCAGTTTTCAGCGAACCATTCATCGCAAGTTTTCATTGGTTTCTCATAACAGCAAGGCTTTCCAGGATTTCAGGAAAATGATGGAGTCTTATGATGTTTTTGAAGAAGAAATGAATTTATGGGAACAGTACAGCAGTTTGGCCAGGGATACGTTTGGTGATGAAATACCTACACCTGTTTTCCGGCGTGACCGTTCTGAACAACTGATAGGAACACCTGTAACGATGAGTACATTAAAGGGGGGGCATGTAAAAGCAAAAATGGACCATCTGCTGCCGGAACTGGATCAGTTATTTGCACGCTTACGTACTAAGTTCACCAGACTTAGCGAAGCAGCTGAATTATATCGCTATAAACAAAAGGATGAAGGGGATTTGTATGAGCCGCATATTGCATTGTTAATGACTTTCCTCGATTTGTATGATTACCTGAAACAGGATATTAACCAGCTTACTAAAAAACACCTGGATCTATACTATAAAAAGATATTAGGAATAAAGCAGAAAGAGGCGGTTCCGGATAAAGCACACCTGGTTGTAACGCTGAATCCCGCTTTTGAAGAATATACACTTGAAAAAGGTGCATTGTTTGTGGCCAAAGACCCGGTAACGGGAAATGATATTCATTTTGAAACAGATATTGAACTGGAGGTTTCACCGGCCTCTATCTGCGAATTGAATACAGTATTTGTTAGCGAATCGGTGAAAATCCCTGCCAAGACAGATGAACAAGATGATGTGAATGAGTCTCAGGTATACATGGCATCCAATGCCCCCAACCCGCCGGATGGTGTTGCATCGGAAAGCTGGCCATTGCTGGGGGAAGATCAAATGAATCTTCCTTTTGAAAACAGATCCATGCAACCCGCTGATACAGGGCTATTGATCGCTTCACCCTTATTGTATGCCCGGGATGGTAAAAGAAATTTCAAAGTCCTGTTTTTTGTCACCGATGATAGTGCTGCATGGTTCTGGGATCATATTTCCAATTTCTCGGAAGTATCTGGTATGCATAAGAAATGGCTTTTTACAGAAATGCTTACCCAGGCTTTTCACATCAGCCTTACAAGCGATACCGGGTGGTTGGATATAACCAAATACACCGTATCACCGGAGTATACGATAGAAGGTAACAAATGTTTTGAATTGAATTTCTGGTTAGGCCACAATGATCCGGGGATTGGTTGTTACCAGCAATCGGTGCATGGATATCATTGTGATACCAACTGGCCCATGATCAGGTTTCTGATCAATAATAATTCATTTCATAACCCTTACACTTTTTTGAGTCATCTGAACCTGCAAAGGGTAGGTCTGGAGCTGGATGTATACGATAGTCAGCAGGTAAAACTGCAGAACAATATCGGAAGTCTTTCTGCATTGAATCCCTTTCAGTTATTTGGCCCGCAACCAACCATTGGTTCTTACCTGGATGTGTATAACGCCAATATGTTCAATCGGTACACCAGTAAAATAACCTTACGTTTTCATTGGTTTGATCTTCCCCGGGATAAGGGCGGCTTTGAAACATATTATCAGTCTTATAATAAAAAGATAAAAAACGATTCATTCCGGGTAGGGGTTAGTTGTTTGAATGAAGGCAGGTATCAACCGGCCAAGCAGGAAAACAGGGAAGTATACCGCTTATTTGAAATGGGAACAGAGCCTGGATCAACCGGTTATTTAAATCCGGTTAGTACACTGAAAGAAATAGATCTTTCACGGCTTCGTTTTACCAATATGCCTACACTGAGCGATGAAGGCCCGGTAACTGAATCAGGTTTCCGCGACGGTGCGGTTCGTTTTGAACTATTGTCGCCCGAAGATGGCTTCGGGCATAAGATTTTCCCGGGACTCTTTCCGGAAGTGATCATGAACAATGCCAGGCGTTTTTCCAAAAAAATACCCCTGCCCAATCAGCCGTATATACCCGTAGTTAGCCGGATTTCCATTGATTATAACCTAAAGCATACTGAACCGGTAGCCGGCATCAATCGTGAGCAGGATGATTTGCAGAACCTGCGTATATGGCATCACACACCCTTTGGTAATAAAAAAATATACCCTTGCCAGGATATGCAGGGGAAACCTTTCATTCCGGTACTCAAACACCCCCATAACTTGTTCATTGGGTTATCTGGCGTGAAGCCGGATGATATGCTGACTTTATTATTTGAAGTAGAAGATTATCCTTTTTCGCATGCCCGTTTTGTACCCGATAAAATACAGTGGAGTGTATTGCGGGACGATCAATGGATTGATCTGCTTCCTTCCGATATTTTAATAGACAGTACCAGTAATTTTATTACGAGTGGTATTGTTAAGCTGCGCCTGCCTGATTACGATATGGGTACGCACACCATCTTCAATCCGGATTATTATTGGATAAAAGCCGCATCCCGGTCCAGGGGTGGCATTATTACCCGGGTAAAAGGGGTATATACACACGCAGTTACTGCTACGAGGGTGGTTAAGCATAACGAAACTGAACATAACAGGTTATCACTACCGGCAGGGGCCATTACCGAACCTGTTAAACGAATTCCGGCCATACAACAGGTGAGCCAGCCATTTCCTACTTATGGCGGTAAAGAAGCTGAACCGGAAGATAAATACTATACGCGGGTAAGTGAGAGGCTTCGTCATAAACAGCGACCGCTCACGACCACCGATTTTGCACAGCTCATACTGGAAGCATTCCCGGAAATCATTAAAGTACATTGTTTCCAGCCTGTTACCGATGAAGCGGCTTGTGATATGCAAATGATTGTCATCCCCCGGTATTATGCAGGGCAAGGGGAGATACCTGAAGAGCCTAAAGTATCCTTGAGCAGGTTGTACCTTATTAAACAACTTGTGGTAAAGAACCTGGTCCCGTTTGTACGTGTAGAAGTGACCAATCCTGTTTATGAGCGGGTTAAAGTGGTATGCAGTGTGATATTCAATTCTAGTTTTACACACGATACGGTGGGCAATAATATCAACCGCCTGAATCACGATATCCGCAAATTCATTTCTCCCTGGTTGTATAATGCTGATGCGGATGTGAAAATGGAGTCAAAGACTTATTTGTCGGAAATACTGAATTTCATCAAAAAGCTACCCTATGTAAGTCATGTTACTTCTTTTTCTGTCTTACATTTCTATACCTATTTTGATAAACAGGAAGGAGAATGGGAGACAAGGGTGAATGATTCAGCGGTGCAACGGATCGAATATATCAAAGGGTCGCAACCCGGCAGTATTCTGATATCGGCACCGGAACATGAAATTACTGTATTGGAAAACAAAGTATATGATAGTGCAACACAAACCGGAATAGGGGCCCTGGTTATCGGAGAAGAATTATTGATTGGTGGCGATACGACAGAAAAGGAGAATCCGGATCAATATGTTATAGGAGCAGAGCCCGAAGATGAATATGATTTTTATTTTAATCCAAATACCTGATAGTTATGAAAACACAGGGAGATAATAAATGGTTCGGCAGGGAAGACCTGAAAAAGTATTTCAGAAAGGGGCAAGTCCCGGCTGAAAATCATTTTTCTTTTTTAATTGATTCCATGATCAATAAACAAGATGATGGTTTTCTGAAGGACAAAGAAGATGGTCTGGTAATTGCCGCAACAGATAATTCGTCAAGATTTATGTCGTTCTACAAAAACGTGAACGATATAAACCCGTTTTTTAGTCTGGAACGTGATGGACAGGATGTAGAAAACCTGAAGCTGAATCCGGTTTATGAGGACGATAAAATGGCCAATGCCAATAGCTTCTATTTTGATGTAGAAGGCAGGCTGGGTATTGGGAAAGCCAGCGAACTGCCTTACAAGTTTGAAGTGGATGGATTTGCTGCCATGCAGGGAAGGGTTGGTACCTACAAATCCGGCCAGGTAGCAGCTGATGGAAAATGGCAGACCATTTTAGAGGGCCTGGATAATTGCAGTGCTTTTGAAATAGTTGCCCGGACCGGGAAAAAAGGATCCGGAAAATTTGCCATCATGCATGCTGTAGCAATGAGCGCATTTGGAGGTACACGTGGACGTATCCGGAGCACTTCGGCTTATTATGGATTTTTCTGGAATAAACTGAAGTTGCGCTGGAAGGGGACTACGCATAATTACAGTTTGCAGATAAAAACAGGGAACAATTATGGTGCTGATGTAGATATTTTTTATAAAATAACACGACTTTGGGACGACGAAGCATTTATGCCCAATGAATATTTCAATTCCTGGAAAAATGATGTAGCAGATTAATTGCATGGAAAACGAAAAGTCAGGCGAATATCAGATTGAGAAACAACAGTTGCAGGACTCTGCATTGAGTTTCGACTTCCTGCGGGCCCGTGGACTGGAGCTCGTACAGGCTTATGCTGGGCATCAATGGACCGACTATAACCTGCATGATCCCGGAGTAACCATATTGGAGCACTTATGTTTCGCGTTAACGGATCTGGCTTACCGGACTGGTTTTTCTGTAGAAGATATCCTTACCGAAGCCGATGGTCGTATTGACCCTGATAAAAATCTTTTTTACGATAAAAAAAGAATACTTACCGGTAAGCCCGTGCTGCCGGTAGACTTCCGGAAATTAGTGATCGATAATGTACCTGAGGTACATAATATATGGATTGATGCCCTGGAGGAAGCCGATCAAGTAGATGGCGTTAAGGGATTGTATAAAGTAAGTATTCAGCCCGATACTCAATTATTTGAGAAAAACAGAAACCAGTGGACAGCAGAACAGGAACAAGCGTATTGGGATACAATCGTTAAAAAAGTAAGTGTGCTGCTTTGCAGTTCGCGTAGCCTCGGTGAAGATTTCGATTCGTTTACGCTGCTCAAGCCGCTTCCCTTCGAAATAGAAGCCGAAGTGGTATTGGAACGTCATCAGTTGCGGGAAGAAGTGCTCGCCGATATTTATGATCAGCTCATCAAAGCGATTATACCCCCCATTCATTTTTATACAGAACAGCAATTGCTGGATGAGGGGAAAAGGGTAGAAGAAATATACACAGGTCCTGCCCTCAGGCATGGGTTTATCAAAGAAACGGAATTGGTTGATAGAGTGTCTGTGATAGATCCATCCGATTTAATGCAGATCATACTGGGAGTTACAGGTGTTAAATATGTGAAGCGCCTTGTGGTAAGAGCCGGTGATGAATTGTATGAGCATAAAAACCTGGTTGTGCCGGAAGGCTTTTTCCCCTGGTTCATGTTTAATCATGATGAACCGGCTATTACACTATTTACAGAAAGTTATGAGTCGCCAATCAAAACAAATATTTTCAAAGGTCTTTTTCACAAAAAAAGCGATTTGGCGCGTAGAAAATTTATTGAAGGGATAGGTAAATCGAATTCCATAGGTATAAACGGTAGTTACCGCAATATTGGGAATTACTATTCAATCCAGCATCTTTTTCCACCATTGTATCGGTTGAATGCCAGTGAAATTGAGAATCCGCAAAAAAGAAAATCGGATGATGATGCAGAAGCCCTTGCTTCTGCGGCCAAAGTAAAACAATTGAAAGCTTATCTGTCATTATTCGAACAATTAATGGCTAATTACCTGGCACAGCTCGATAATATCAAAAACCTCTTTACAGCCGAAATTAACGAAGCTGGTTTTGAGCATACATATTTCCCAGGACATATTTATGATGTACCTGGATTGGGCAATATTTTGTCGGGGTTTATGCAGCCGGACAAATACCTGATTGATGCAGACTGGGAGGCATTCATGGAGAAGCCGGATAATGCTTACCTGCAATTCCTTAAAAATGCAACTGAAACCAGGGAGACTTTTGAACGGCGAAAAAAGAAAGTACTGGATCATTTATTGTCCAGGTTCAATATCAATCTCCTGAAATATCCCCAACAAATCTATGGACAAATGTATGGAGCTGATCAGCCGGAAAATGAGCTCGAATCAGAGTTGCAGTGGAAGGCGCGGATATTAAAACAGCTGGTGGATATTCTTGGGAACCGTAATCAGGCTTTTGATTATACGGATAGCATATCTAAGCGCCGGAGTGGTTTTGAAACCATGATGGAGGCTTTGCTATACTTGCCGGAGCAGGGGAGTGTTAAAATATCTTCTGCTTATGAGCAAAACCTGTCGGGTATCAGTATGGTGCGGAACAATGCGTATCAATCCTACCCGGAAGGGAAAACTGTTGTATATGAAGTGTATTGGGAAGAGGAGCGATTGGAAATGCTGATTGCCGAAAGCAGACTGGAACAATTATTGGAAAAAAATGGTGAACCTTCTGCTACGGCATTTGATCACGGACTGACAATCACCAGACAGGGATTATCGTTTCTGAAAGCTGGTATTGATCGCAAAAACTTCCGAATTGGGCCAGAGATCAATGGTCAGGGTTATCTGGTATTGTATCGCCCACCCAGGAAAAGACAGTGGAGCCGGATAGGTGTTTTTGAAACCCGGGAAAAAGCATTGGATATACTGAATGAGTTTATCACGAACCTGAAGCAGGTGAGCGTTCATTCCGAAGGTTTTCATGTTGTGGAACATGTATTACTCAGACCGCTGCTTACCAAACCTGTTTTTGGATTTCAGGTACTGGACGAAAAGGGTTTGGTACTGTTGCAGCAGGATCACTGGATGACCTATGAAGAGAGGAGCCAGGCATTACAACAGATACAATTACTGATATCAGCATCCGACCAGACTGATAGAGCTGATATAACAGCATCGTTGGAGGGAATCTGCCAGATTAATCTGAGTCAAGACCCCTTGTTCACCTGGATGGTTACGCCGGATACACTGGTTACGGCATACCGGGAGCAGGCTGATCATTTTATCAGGAAGATCAGCCATACTTTCCGCTCATTGAATCATATGGAACAGGGCAGGTATCCGCTTATACAGAAAATGATAATGGGGAAAACAGCGGCGGATCTGCGGGAAGATTTTTATGCTTTCCGGGTGAGTGTGGTATTACCGGCCTGGCCGGCAAGGTTTCAGGATACCAGTTTTCGTGAGTTTACGGAAAGCCTTTTTGCCGAACATGCACCTGCGCACCTCAAACTTCGGTTTTTATGGTTGAATCCTGACCGGTTCAGGGCTTTTGAAACAGTATATTTTGATTGGATTGATGCTATCCGGGAGGGGAGAGATACGCAGCGTTGTGCTGAATTGTCGGAACAACTAACGACTGTATTGTTGGCTAAATAATAATGTATTACGCTAATTGTACTTCTAAATACCACTTTTGGAAAACCAGTACTTCATCATTAATGAACAGCGATTTGAGATTGATTTTTTCTCAAAATCAAAAGCATATGAGCTGCAGAACCGTATCAGTGCTCTGGTAAATGGTGAGTTATCTCTCGAAATCGATCGCTACCTGTCGAAAGTGATTCCGGATGATATTCTACTGCGGTTTGAACAGTTGTCGATCGACCTGGGAACCGTAACCTATGATCGCCTGGAAGAAGAAGTGATCACTAAATTCATGGAATCTTTTCAAGAAACCATCAGCCAGCAACTCCTCTTGCTTGGCAAGGAGTATAATCATCAGAACAGTCATTTTGAAGTATTGCCAATTGAACAAAATCTGTTACAGTTACTCGAATACTATTTGCGTACAGGCACTTTACCCTGGTGGGCTGAAAAAAACACAGGATTGCATGCAGATACTGTGCTGGATCAGTTAATCAGTTCCCAGCCACAAGCATTGGCTGACCTCATAAAACGTTTGGGGCATCAGGAATACGTTCGGAGAAGAATTGTAGCCCGTTTTAATAACCAAAGAATAGCAGCTATCATAAACCTTATGGAGCCTGCTGATGCTGCATTCATTATAGGATATCATACGGAGGTAGTGAAAGCTCAGCAGCAAAAACAAGTGGTACAGGCAGAAGCTGCTTCTTTTGAGAAAGCTGTCTGGTATTTTATACTTACCTATCTGCTCACAGAGCGGGGAAGTGAATTCAATAAAAAAGATTTTACACGCAGTACCATCCGGCAAATTGCATCGGCCTATAATATCTCATATCAGGACTTGTTAAAACTGCTATATCGTGCTTTAGTTGTGACCATGCAGCAGATACCAGAAGCCCCTGCGTTGGCAGAACTGATACAGGAGCTGGTAGTAGAAGAAAATCTTGAGCCACTATTGAAAGGAAAACAGGATTCAGTTCTATTTCTGATTGATACCGACAAAGCGGTAAGTCAGCTTGAGTTAATACGTAGCTATTTATTAACAGGTGCAGTCTCAGTAGATTACCAGAACTTATCCATACATAAAGACCAGCTTCGTGCCATTATTATACAGCTCGCACAAACAATACCGGCAACATTGCGGAGCATGTTACAGCAAATATCCTGGAATAAGGAAGTTAAAAACCGCTTGTTTGTCCTTTTACAAGTGGATGGCAGTAAACAGTTCCTGGCTGCAGTTTTACCTGAACGTTCGGTTCTGTTATCCAGGATCGGCGGAACTTTTGCACTCCTGCACAAGGAAAAACAAACATGGCAGCTCAATGAAAAAGATTTCCAGGCTGCTATTTGGGAGAGTTTGTTGTCTATGACTTTATTGCCGGCGAATGCCGTTGAGGAGAACCGATTGCCGGTAAGATTGGTGATGTCTGGCATAGCTTCGCATTTTCACATCGACCAGCGAATGGTGGCAGGGAGAGTACTGGCTGGATTAAAATCGGTTTTTCGGGTAGATCAAATGCAGATGGAACACCTGACACTGATTCAGCAGGAAGCTAAAAAGTACCAGTCGGAAATTGAACAGACGATATCTCTTCCTGACAATAATCGAGTGGTTACTCTGGAAGATGGGGTATTCAACAATAAAGCTGAATTAATTGCTCAGGTACTCCGATTTCAATTACAGTTTGGCGCGTTGCCCTGGTGGGGTAGTATGTATGCAGGCCAAGCTCCTCAAGTTTTGCTGCATGAATTATTACAACGGTCTGTACATGATGTCAGATTATTATTTCGTTTTGCGGGCTCTGATCGCGTATTCCGCGAAAGATGGATGCGGTATTTTCCAACAGAGATCACGCTGCGTGTCTTACAGTCGCTGAATACCGGAGATGATTTGTATAAAGCCTGGAAACAGTGGATGCCACTGTCGGATTTAATACGATCCGAAGGAATCGTTAATATATCAGCTGCTGATATGGAGCAAATGGCAGTACAGGTTAGTTGGGATATGCTTCAGGATGAATCTTATCTTACATTCAATCCAGCTATTTTTCATATACGAATTTTGTTGCGTCTGATGCATATTACAGGTAGTAATGCTGCTATCGTATTGGAACGATTACAGGAGTTGTCGGGTAGTAAGGCAACACCTTATGGCCGACAAATACTTCAATTACAACAGTTACTGTTGCAAGAATTGCCTGAGGCTGCACCGATAAGTAAAAAGCAGGCAATTGCTACTGATGATGCCGGATGGATCATTAAAGTATTAAACGAGCAATTGAAAGAAAAACGAGCTACTGGCAATTTCAAAGCGGCAAATATTGAAATGCTGGCTACCAGTTTAAAGGCCGGGGAGTCGATTGAAACAAACCTTGCCCGGCAGTTGGTACTTACCCTGTTGCAGGATTATTTGCAAACGGGGACATTACCCGCTGGTGTAAAAGAGCAGGTGCAGGCCGATATCCGGATATACCTGAAGCAGTTGTTTATGCTTGCACATCATTTATACGCCGAACGCCTCCAGGCTATTTTCCTGCAGCCGCAGACAAATCTGGTACGTTGGCTTGGCATTGTTGATACACTTGATGAAAAAGCGGGAGGATTTGAAAAACTGGTTCATACATGGGCTGTTTCGATCAGTAAACCATTGACGGATACTTTCGTTGCATCCGTGGATATTGTTCCGGCAGTGAAAGGGAAGGCGCAACTGGAAACATTTGTGATCGATGTTTTACTGGGAAAAGATTTGAAAGCGGATCAGTCCGGGGATATTTGGCAAAATGCTATTGCTGTATACCAGTATATGTTACACTGGAATCGATTGCCAACTCATATACAATTACCCAGTACCGTTTCTGTAGAACAATGGTGGCTTCATTTTTCACAATGGATTTTTCAAAGAAATGAACACAGCTGGGTTCAAATGTTTCAAGGACCCGGTATTGACGAATATGCAGTCGTCAGGCTCGTATGGCTAATGCAGCAGTTGAACGATGTTGTATCCAGACGGATGCTTAATGCACTCAGGTCAACACTTCCCGGTTTACTGTTTACCAACGAATCAGAATTGCGGACTTTTATCGGAAGAAGTGATAAAAATTGGCCTGAAATAGAGCATGAACTCCTCCTTGCTGATGATGCCTGGTATGGAGTTTTAAGTAAGGGGGGAGATATTACGCCCTCATTAGTGCAAACTATAGCAGCACAACACTATATAAGCTTGCCAGCACAGTCCGGACAATATAAACAAGTGGAAACCTTATTCCTGAAAGAGCAATATGGGGCTTTGATGGCTGATATAACTGCTTTCCGGAACTGGATCAGCGATTTGTTCACCGATACACTTGAAAAAGATAGCCTGTTATACCTGATGCGCCTTTTCCATGTATGGTCGTGGGCAAGGGGCATTGAATATGATTCCCGTGAAAATTATCAGTTAAATTTCTTTCGGTTTGTATCGGTACGGGCTGCCAATGCAGATCATCTATTACGTGTTTTGCTGGCAGACCTGGAAAAAACGGCACCCGAAAGCCGTGATGATAGCACGATTACTGTTTTGCGTAGACAAATACAATCTATATCCAATCGTCAGGACGCCGAAGCGCAGATCAGGATATGGCAGGAGGAGCGGCAACAATCGCTTATGTCGCGTGATGCTTTGGCAGAAAAAAGACGGATGGAAGAGGCTGTCCGGAAAGAACGTTTTGAGCAGCAGGAAAAAGAACGGCGCTTATTTGCCGAAGAAGCCGAGCGTCAGCGAATGGAAAAGAATACCCGGATTTTTGTGCCCAACGCTGGTTTGGTGATCTTGCATACTTTTTTCAGCACTTATTTTACTCGGACGGGACTAATGGAAAACGGACAGTTTATAGATCCGGCATCCCAGCAAAGAGCTGTGCTGCTATTGCAATACCTGGTCAGCGGACGAACAGCTTTTGAGGAACATGAACTGGTGCTGAATAAAATACTGGTTGGACTGTCGCCGGAGTTTCCTGTGGCATTTGATTTTGAGCCGACAGAAAATGAACAAACAGTTACTGATGAATTGTTTACAGTGTTGAAAGAAAGATGGCCAAAAGTACAAAACAGCTCTGTGGATAGTATTCGTGCTTCTTTTCTGATTCGAGACGGAGCTCTGGAGATGATAGAAGAAAACTGGAATCTGAAAGTAGAGCAGCGGGGCTATGATCTGTTATTACAAACACTTCCATGGGCTTTTGGATTCATCAAAACCGGATGGATGAAACAAATACTTACTGTAGAATGGATATGACAATGATGCAAAACAATGCCAATACCTTACTGGCAGAAATGCAATGGCTTTATGAAGTCATTGATGCCCGGTTCAAATTATACTGGTCACAGGAATCGCCGGTACAGGATATTTTTGAGATAGCGCCACCGGATCTCACCAATAATGATTCGATGTATGCGCAGGTGGTGAAGCATTATAAAATGGGAACAATGGAGCGTGTTATCTTGCTGTTAGCGCTTGCTCCACATATACAGCCCCATTTGCTGGACGTTTTCTATGTAAAAAACGCCAATTACGATCGTGGGTTTACGGAGTTTGGTGGCGTAAAAGGGCAAAACCATTCCGGTTTTCTACCTACCGGTGAAACGGTGTCTTTTGTTCTGGCTGCCAACGATTTGGCAAAACGATTCAGCCTCCTGGAGATTTTCGGTGAAGACCATTACTTCCGTAAATACAATATCCTGAAACTGGCGGGAGTACAAGGTGATGAGCCTTTTCTAAGCGGTGTATTAACTATCTCAGTAGAATACCTCAACTATTTCACTACCGGAACTTCACACAAGCCAGATTACAACGTAAACTTTCCGGCAAAACGCATAAGCACACAGCTGGATTGGTCAGACCTGGTACTGGATGACGATACACTGGAAGAAGTGATGGAAATCAGGGATTGGATCGAATATGGTGATAAGCTGTTGAATGAATGGGGTATGAATAAAAAGATCAAGCCCGGATACCGGTCTCTTTTTTATGGCCCCCCGGGTACGGGTAAAACCCTCACGGCTTCTTTATTGGGGAAATCGGCAGGACTGGATGTATACCGGATAGATTTATCGATGGTTGTATCAAAATATATTGGTGAAACGGAGAAAAACCTGTCGAATATTTTTGATCAGGCACAGAATAAAAACTGGATACTTTTTTTTGATGAAGCGGATGCTTTGTTTGGCAAAAGAACACAGACAAGCAGTTCAAACGACAGGCATGCCAATCAGGAAGTTTCTTATCTCCTCCAAAGAGTGGAGGATTTTCCGGGTGTAGTGATCCTGGCCACAAACCTGAAAGCTAATCTTGATGAAGCATTCACACGCCGCTTTCAATCGATGATCTATTTTGCTATGCCCAATCCGTTACAACGGGAAAAATTGTGGAAACAGGCATTTTCTGAACATACGCGACTTGCTTCCGACGTAAAACTCAATGAAATAGCCGATAAGTATGAAATGGCGGGTGGGGCTATTATCAACGTATCCCGCTACAGTTCATTACTCGCGTTAAAACGGGGCACGAATGAGATTTTAATGAAAGACATAGTTACGGGTATCCGGAAAGAATTCGGGAAAGATGGTAAAACAGTGTGATAGCCGGGTTTTTAAAGGGTAAAAAATAGTAAATTCACCAACCAGCCAACTGTTTATATNCAGTATTTGTCTTTGCCTTTATCGGTTTCTGGAAGGACATGGGCAAGGAATTCAATTTTTGGGGCGTTCTGTTTACCATTTTCAATTATTTTATCATGAATGATGCCGACCCCAAAGAGGTGTCGAGCAATATATTCCTGCTGGTAGCAAAGTACCTGGCTGCTATTTTGGTTGGTTTTGGATTATTTACTTTGTCGTTCCGTTTCCTAAGACGCGTTTTTCTGTCTTATCGGATCCGTTTTCAATACCAGGATCATATAATTATTTTTTCACTGGACCCGATCGCGAAAAGTATAGCGGAGCAATTACTAGGAGCTGGCTACAAAGTTGTTATAGTAGAAAATCAGGAAGAACATCCGGCACTGGAAGCCATGGAAGAAAAGGGTGCGGTAATTATTACGGCTAATCCTTATGAAAAGAAGACGCTGGATATGGTAGGACTATCCAGGGCAAAAATTTGCATACTGGCACATACGGAAGATATTGAAAACGTTCAGCTGGCCGATAAAATCAGCAGCTATGCTTACCAGTTCAATCTCGATACGGCACGCGGAACACATGATGTGCTGAAAATATTCATGCATATTGATGAGTTTGAAAATATTGATGTTATCAAGGATTATTTCGACATTAATAATACTGATGAGCATTATGACCTGCATGCATTTAGTATTAACCAGCTGGCTGCCCAGAAAATTTATGATGCCTATGCTCCGCATAAGTATTTTGCTGCACAAAATTCCGAAGAGCATTCCATAGCAATCATCGGGTGTAATAAAACGGCGGAATTTTTTATCCTGGAGAATATCATACTCAGTCATTATGCTGGTAAAGAAAGGCTCAAAATTTACCTGGTTGATAAAGATGTTGAGCAGTTTTACCATGATTTCCATTATCAGTATCCGTTCTGCGACGAATATGTGGAGCTGATCCCTGTGAAGTTGCTGAATGCTAATTTCTTTGCCAATTTTGCATGGTCAAAAGCGCATATTGAAAAATTAGCTGAGGTGAACGCGGCTTATTTCTTTGGGGAGAGCGATTCTGTAGTGATGAGTTCAGCCGCTTCATTCCGTCAATTTCTGTACACCCAGACCAGGAATATTACACAGATCCCTTTGATTATTACTTTACCCGAGGATAGTGGTATTTACGATTTTCTAAACGAAAATGATATGCATAAAAATGAAGTAGAGCAGATGTTCAGAACTTCATTAAATATGCACTATGTACGCCGGCAAAGTGATACTTTCTCTGGTAAAAGCCTGATAGAAGAATCTGAAACGATTGATTCTATGTCGCGGGTAATCAATTATTATTATGCCGTGAGTTATGAGTTTCCTACACTGTTGGCCAAACATTTTCAAGCTAAAGCAGAAGATGGCTTGGTGAACCGGTTGACTGAATATCTGGAAAATTATCCGATTCAGCATGAAGCGATTTCAGAGGCGGGCCTGGAGTCGGATTTTATAGAATACTTGTCGGCTCAAACTGGTATTGGAGAGAAAGAATTGTATCAGGTTTTCTCTGTTAAAAAGCAATGGAATGTTTTGAGTAACCGGAAAAAGGATTCCAATCGTTACGCTGCCCGGAATCTGGATGCGCGTTTTTACATGATGCAGTTAATTGGATGCTGGCCTGTGAACAGGGAGAATATGATCAAGTTTTATCCACGCCTTGCAACGGTTGAACATACAAGATGGAGTGCTGAAAAAATGGTATTCAATTTCCGTTATGGGCCATATCCGGCAGAACGCAAGGATAAAGTAGTTTTAAAAGAAGTGCTGAAGATTCATGACCAGCTTATTCCGTATGAGAAATTAACGGAGGAAGAGAAAAAGAAGGATCTGAATCTTTTTCTGCTTATGCCCTTATTATATAAATTAAAACAGACTCGTAATAAACAGGTAGGCTGATGCAATTCCCTAAGGACATATTTATTAGTTATGCGCACATCGACGATGAGTCGCTGGTGGAATCACAAAAAGGATGGATATCGGAATTCCATCGTGCTTTAGAGATCCGCCTCGCTCAATTGCTGGGTCGTCGTCCGATCATCTGGCGTGATCCTGCATTACAGGGTAATCATATTTTTGATCAGCAAATCGTGGATCAGTTTGCGCAGGTAGCGGTGGTGATATCTATTCTCACTCCCAGGTATGTAAAATCGGAATGGTGTATCCGGGAAGTGAACGAATTCTATGAGTCCTGTCAGCGAAATATCGGATTTAGTATACAGAACCAGGCCAGGATTTTCAAAGTGATTAAAACGCCGGTAAAAGTGGAGTTGCATCCCGAAAAAATCCGGAATATACTCGGATACGAATTTTATACCACTGATCCGCAAACAGGACGGCCGAAGGAACTGGCGCAGGTTTTTGGACAACAATCAGAAAAACTGTATTGGGAGAAACTGGATGATCTGGCCAATGATCTGGCTGCATTTCTGGAGAACCTCGAATATCCGCAAACAGGTGGTGCCATTAATACTACCGATAACAACGGGAAAGATTCCATACGAATATACCTCGCTGAGTCCAGCTATGAAACACAAACCTTCCGCGATAGTATCCGGCGGGAATTGCAGGATAATGGTTATTCTATAACTCCCGACAGGCAATTGCCATTAATTGCGCCTGTATTGGTGGAAGAAGTCAATAGCTTTCTGCATCAGTCACAATTGTCTATTCATCTGGTAGGAGAAAATTATGGAATTGTGCCTGAAGGGACGCAAAAATCAATCATTGAACTCCAGAATGAAGTGGCAGCTGCGGCGAGCAGCAACGGACAACTGGAGCGATTAATCTGGATTCCGGAAGGAAAAGAAGCCAAGGAAGAACGGCAACAATCTTTTGTGAATAAGTTAAACGAAGGAAAAGATGGGGTAACGGGAGCGGATTTATTGTACGGATCGCTGGAGGAGTTTAAGAGTGTGATGATGGATAAAATTGAATCCATCAAGCGAAAACAACAAAAGGAAGAGGCCCCTAAAGAAGTGGCGGCAACGGTTTCGGGTTCGGGACTGGTGTATTTGATTTGTGATATGCAGGACTTGCCGGATATACAAGTATTGGAAGATTTTCTTTTTAATAATGGGTATGAAGTTGTACTTCCTTTATTTGAAGGAGAGGAATCAATGATACGGGAAGATCATATTGAGAACCTGAAAATGTGCCATGCTGCTATTATTTATTATGGCAATGGTAATGAAATATGGCTGCGATCGAAGACGCGGGATTTTCTGAAAATCAACGGATATGGTCGGGAGAAGCCAATCGGGTTGAAAGCTATTTACCTGGCATCGCCCAGTAATGCTTCGAAAGAACGGTTCCGGACACTGGAGGCGGAAGTGATTAATGGATTACAGGGGGTGCCGGAGGAACAATTAAAATCATTGTTATCAAAAATATAAACACCAATGATGTTACAGGATGCAGTGATTAGGAATCCTTTTCCGGGACTTAGGGCTTTCGAAGAGCATGAAGACGTGTTGTTTTTCGGAAGGGAAAAGCAGGTAGATGAGCTTTTGAAAAAGCTCAGGACTACCCGTTTCCTGGCCGTAATTGGTTCTTCCGGCAGTGGTAAATCTTCTTTGATTAAATCCGGACTTATCCCGGCCTTACATAGTGGTTTTATGTCTGGGGCCGGATCACAATGGCGAATCTGTTCTTTTCGTCCGGGGAATGATCCGATTTATAACATGGCTGTTGGTCTCTCACAGGCGGGTACATTATATGAATATGAAGATGAGCAGGATTTTCAAACTTATACTGCCATTAACGAGAGTATACTGAGACGTAGCAGCAATGGGTTGGTAGGGGCCTATAAACAGTCAGGGATAGATGTCAAGCATAACCTGCTGGTGCTGGTAGATCAGTTTGAAGAATTATTCCGATTCAGCAAATATGAAAAAGCTGAAAAAGATGGTAAACGGGATTCGGTTGCTTTTATCAATTTACTGCTGAAAGCGACAGAACAGCGCGATATGCCCATTTATGTGGTATTCACCATGCGATCTGATTTTCTGGGAGATTGTACAGAATTCAGGGGATTGCCGGAAGCGATTAATAATGGAGACTACCTTGTGCCCAGGATGACACGTGATGAGCGTAAGGAGGCAATTGTAGCACCGATTGCTGTGGCTGGCGGAACGATTGCTCCACGATTACTGAATCAGCTCTTAAACGATGTAGGGGATAATCCGGATCAATTGCCCATTCTCCAGCATGCATTGATGCGGACCTGGGAGGCCTGGGTAAAATCTGGTGATCCCTCAGCTCCGGTGGATATTGAACACTACGAGCAAATTGGCACCATGCGTTATGCCTTATCGCAACACGCAGAGGAAGCTTACCAGGAATTAAATGGCGATCGTGAACGGATGATCTGTGAGATTATGTTCAAAGCGCTGACAGACCGTGGGGCAGATGCGAGAGGGATACGCAGACCCAGTCGCTTATCCGAAATATGTGAGCTCTGTAATGCTACTCCTGAAGAGGTTATCACGGTAATTAACGTGTTCAGACAAAAGGGAAGAGGCTTCCTGATGCCTGGTGATCATGTTCCCCTTACGATACAATCGATCATTGATATCTCCCATGAGAGCCTGATGCGTGTGTGGGAGCGGCTTTCACAGTGGGTATATGAGGAAATTGAATCTGCAGAACTGTATCTGCGGTTATCTAAATCTGCAGAATTATACCAGGGTGGTAAGTCTGGTTTATGGACCAATCCTGATCTGGCCCTGGCATTGAAATGGCGAGATGATAATCATCCCAATGCTACCTGGGCTACCCGTTATGATAGCAGTTTTGAACGGGCTATGCAGTTTCTGGATTACAGTAAAAAAGAATACGATACAGAGGTTGAGAAAAAAGAAAGAAAACAGAAAAATGATCTGAAAAAAGCCAGGCGATTTGCTGTTGTACTTGGTACGGCTTCTATATTATCCCTCTTTTTCCTGGTGATATCCATGAACCTGAAATTTAAAGCAGAAGCCAGCGAAAGTAAAGCCAGGGAGAACGAGCAGATAGCTGTGAGTAAGAGCCGGGAAGCGGAAAGGCAGAAACAGATTGCTTTTGCACAAAAAAAGATTGCAGAGGAGCAGAAAAATATTGCGGAGGATCAGAAGAAACAAACAGAACTGCAAACACAAATAGCTCAAAAGGAAAAACAGGTGGCTGATGCGAACAGGATAGTAGCGGTGCAACAGCAGCAAAAAGCGGAAGCTGCCAGTGTGGAAGCTGATAAACAAAGACGTGCAGCAGTTGCACAGGAGCAGATAGCGGAAGGGGAAAAAGCTGTGGCACAAAAAGAACGGGCCAATGCAGAGCGAGAAAAGGAAAATGCGGAGCGGTCGGAAAAAAATACCCGTCGACTCCGTCTCTTATCCATTGCACGGGCTATGGCTATTCAGTCTGTTAAAAATCGTGGGGAAGGTGATCTTCCGGCCTTATTGGCTTTGCAGGCATATAAGTTCAATGCCGAGAACAATGGTTTTGAGAATAACCCTGATATTTTTAATGCTGTTTCAGCAGCAGTTGATGAGAAACCGGCACTGAATGGACATAAAGATGTAGTTCGGGCAATAGATATATCTCCTGATGGCAAATCATTGGTTTCTTGTAGTGATGACGGTACGGTGCGTTTATGGAATATGCAGGATAAGAAGAGTGCTGGCTTGCTGAATATGGGTAAACTGAAGAATGTAGAAGTCAGGTCTGTAACCTACAATGCCTCCGGCCGGTATATTATTGCGGGCACAGTGGATGGCAAATTGCTGGTATGGGATATAACACAGAATAATGCACAGCCCAGGGTTATACAGGCACATACATCGATTATTAATAAAGTACAGTGTGAGGCATCGGGTAGCCAGTTTGTAACAGTAAGTTCAGATGGCTGGTTGAAAGTCTGGGATATCAATAATCTTCTACAACCCGTTTATGCGGCGGATGTACACGCAAAACTGAT